>CAMVTN010000060.1 GCA_947170415.1 uncultured Lachnospiraceae bacterium
GCCCACGGAAGCAGCCCTCATCGCTTGTCTCGCGATGATAGTTATCTACGTATTCTTCCAGAAGCAGTTCATCGAAGGTATCGCAACCTCCGGTGGAAAGCTGTAAATGTACGCAAAAATGGCAGCCACAGAAAGCATTGTGGCTGCCATTTGTTTTCATTAAACAATGGGAGAGTGGATCAATTCGTTATCGTGATGATGTCTGAAAGAATGTAATTAAACGTAGGATACGAAGTGTTCTCGTTTTCTATGTAACCCTTTCTTAGATCGATGGTTTTTGATGGATCATCCGGATCGATTCCAATGTAATCTCCCTTGAATACGAAGTCTGCTTTGTCACGTTTGAACTTTTCAATAGCGCTGTTTATGGCTTCCTGAGTTCCCGGAGCTGCAACCTGCTGGTTCAGGTCTATCATTTCTACCCAGCCCTTTTCAAATCCTGCAGATACATCTGTCCCATGTTTGTGCCCTGAAACAACGGATTCGATCTTTCTATTGGACATAACGGCCTCTGCTGCTTCCAGTACATAGGGTTCCCAGCAGATTCTGGAGGTGACGAGAGAGGAGACAGGGGCTACTTCTGACATACTCTGATTATATCCGACGAAGAAGACCATTCCGTCTCCCGCGTTTTCCTCACAGGCAATGGCAGGACCGATAGTGTCTGTATGTTGGGAAATGATCACGCAGCCGTTATTTATAAGACGTTGTGCTGCGCTTTTTTCCTCGGCATAACTGCTCCAGGTATGAGTGTATGATACCTTCATCACAGCTTCAGGCACAACTGACCGTACTCCCAGGATGAAAGCCGTATAGCCTGAAATGACTTCCGATGTTGGAAAGGCGGCAACAAATCCTACAAGCGCCTGATCCTTTGTTATGATCCCGTCTTTTATCATCTGGTCGATCTTCATGCCGGCCGCAATTCCGCTCACGTATCGCCCCTGATAGGCTTCTCCCTTAAAAGTATGGTAATTATCAGGGACATTTTGTCCTGTCATATCCATGTATGAAGTCTGGCAGAACTGGATATTCGGGTATTCCGGAGCCAGTTTCATTACGAGCTCGCTGTAACCGTTGAAAAAAATGATGTCGCAGTCCTGGTCTGCAAGTTCCCGAAGGGGTTCCTCCATTTCATCATCGAGGACGTTGCTACAGGTCAGGATCTGAACCTTTTCACCATATTTCTTTTCAAGAGCGTCTCTTGCAAGTGAAAAATTGTAGGTATATGGAGTGCTCTCATCGTTGTCGTAGATAAATCCGACCTTAAGATCGTCCTTTCCACCGGTAAAATTAAAAATATGAAAAAAGCCAATGAAAGCTGCCAGTAATACCAGGCAAGTTAACAGGGTGGCAATGTAAACCCTCTTCATTCCTTAGCTCCTTTCTCGACAGTCGAATCTTTCTGTGCATCTTTTTGCATTTCAGCAGCCTGAATTTTTTTATCTTCCTCAACACGGCGTGTAAGCTCTTCTGCTGAATCTTTATCCAGATTCTGAGCTTCTTTCTGTTTTTCTGCATAAAGTGCATCCAGATCGATAACGCCTCTATCCACCAAACGTAAAAATGCATCCAGTGCATCCGGATCAAACTGAGTTCCCCTTCCGCGTTTCATTTCGTTCATGACATAATCTGTGTCCATGTGTTTTCTGTAAACACGGTTAGAAGTCATGGCGTCAAATGCATCAGCCACTCCGATAATACGTGCGAACAGAGGGATTTCTTCTCCTTTTAATCCGTCAGGATATCCACGGCCGTCATAACGTTCATGATGGTATCTGGTTCCATCCAGAACATGTTCTACAAGGGTGAAGTCCTTAAGGATTTCCGAACCGCCTATAACATGGGATTTCATTTTGGCATATTCTTCATCGGTAAGCCGTCCGACCTTGTTCAGAACGCTGTCCGGTATTCCGGTCTTTCCAATATCATGCATCTGGGCAGCTTTACGGAGACTTGAAAGCTCTTTTTTCCTGTGGGGACCCTTGAAGCAGTTCATTTCATCGGCAATCAGTACGGAATACTCAGCAACCCTTGAAGAATGCTGGTGTGTACGGACGTCTTTTGCATCAACTGCATTAGCGATCGCCATAACAGTTTCGTTTGCCATATTTATCTTTATCTGCTGCTGGTTGATCTGACGCTGTACTACAAGCCAGGTGAACCAGATGATGAACAGTATCAGAAGAATGAGAACATATGCCATAAATCCCGGTTTTTCATATATTTCCCCTTCTTTTATCAGTTCAAAAGTCCGTTCCTCAAGAACTTTTTCGCCTGCACTGTCAATAATGGCGAGATGGAAGGTGTATTCTCCGGAAGGGATATTGCCGTATATGATACTACCTAGACTATTCTGAGGAACTATTGTCCATTGAGTATCATAACCATCCAGAAAATAACCAACGTTGGGTTCCTGGATAGTGTAATTCAATATTTCAGGACCAAGTTCCACGCGGTTTACGCTTCTTCCGACAGATATGACTCCGGTGCGGGGGAGCGGCTGGAGTACATTGTCAAGGCGTACAGACGCGATCTGCATTCTGTAGGAACGGATGTCGCTGTTGTATTTATCTACATCAATGATATAGACACCCATATCACAGGGAAGGAATAATTCACTGCTTCCGTTATAATAATTCCAGGAATTGGCAGTGAGAGAGGTGCCAAGACCTCTTTTAGCATCCAGAAGCTCCCACGCGACCTCGCCTCCGTCTACCAGTTCGTCGCGTTCTACAACATAAATTCCTGCGCTGGACATTACAAACAATGTATCCTCGTCCTTGACCCATATATCATAGTTGTTGAAATACGGGAATTTATCCAGAACTCTAATTGCTCCGTCAGGATCGAGGTAACACAGGCTGTTGCTGGTGACGATGAAAACTCCTTCGGACTTTGGATCTTTTACGGTTCGTAATATTACGCCGCTGCTTAGTCCGTCATCCCGGGTTAACATCTTCTGTATCTTACCGTCTTTGATAACGGCAATGCCGTCGCCGTCTGTTCCTGCGAGAATAGAGCCGTCATCACGTTCTGTAAGTGTCAGGATCATGGAATTGATAAGCCCGTCTTCACCTTTTATTGTCTGCGTTATCTCATGGTTTCGGATAAAACTTATTCCTGTATCTCCTGCTGCGAGGATAGTACCATCTGAAAGACCTGTTACTATACGGGCACGGTTGCCGAAGCTTCCGCTTTCGGAATTATATTGCCATGTTTCTCCGTTTGAGGAGTATTCCAGAAGGCCGTCTCCATAGGTACATACCCATAGATGATCATTATTGTCCACATACATACAGCGGATGCGTTTTCCATCCAGAGCTTCGGTCAGTTCATTAAAAATCTGTTTACGGCAATTCTTGTCAACTACATCAAGACCTGTATCTGTGCCGATGTAATAGGAATCCTGCCAGCTTACAACAGCATTTACTACCCGTCGTTCCATTCCGATCGATCCATAAACATCCTTGAAGGGAGATTTGGACAGTCGAAGGAGACCAAGTCTTGAGGACGAAAACCATAGATTTCCCTGATAGTCACAAAGCATGTTATCAATGGAATTATCGAATGTATTTGTATTTAATGGATGATAACCCGTGTCGTCTACATAGGATACACCGTTGTCTGCAGAGACAAAAAGTGTTCCGTTATCTAAGTAACTCAGATCATTTATGCTGCTTACACCATCGAGGGTAGTTTCGTGGTGCTGATCAAAGCTGCCTCCGGAAATGTCATAAGTGTAGATATGATCTGCTGATGATCCGACTTTCAGTTTTCCATCAGAAGAAAAGACGCAGCAGTTAAAAATTTCTTCTTCATCCGGCAATGATAGAGAGTCCAGAATTTTACCATTTTCCATCAGGAAAAGACTTCCGTCTGAGGTAACTGCTGCTACATGGCCATTTTTGTCTGCTGCTATGCTGTCAGCATATTTCACTTCATCGAGGGTGTTTGAAGCCTTCAGGCCGTTATTCATGGCCACGACAAGCATGCTGTTTGTGGTGCCGATGTAATAATAGCCGTCGGAAGCGCGTACGATGCTGCGGACAGAATTGGATGGCAGACCGGAGGACTGATCAAGGACATTTACTATTTTTTCACGGATCATGATAGATAGACCATTGTCATTGGTTCCTATCCAGAGACGCCCTTCTTCATCTACATAAAGACAGTTAACATTTTTAACAGATTCAAAGTTATCCACCCAGCGGAATTCGCGTCCGTTATATCGGTATAGTCCGGCATAAGTGCCTATCCAGAGAACGCCGTCATTAGTCTGGGCAATGTCATTGGCTTCGCCGCAAGGGAGACCGTTATTACTGCTGTAAATGCTTTGAACGTAGTCGTTGTAATCTATGGAATCTGACTGATTTCGAGCTTCAGCGGGAGAGGATATGATAATGGACAGAACCATCGACGTGCACAGGAATAACGTGATACCTGCAGCAGTCCTGCCTGAAGCAGAGATGTTACCTTTTTTACCGGTTTCGCCTCTGCTGTCCATTATCATAAGAGTCACATATACTGCAGCCATAGTAAGGATCTTATCGGGAAATTCAATGGTGAGCTGTCCTAAAACCGTGCATATAAAAGGCGGCCATCCTTTATCTAAAAGATAATCAATGACACCGTTTCCCCATATATTGCCGGTATATCCGTTTGAAAAAATGAGATCGACGGGCACAGAAACGATCAGTGCCGTGAGCATAGCTAAAGAAGCGGCAACCATAAAGCCGTAGAAATGATCAAACCAATGCTTCTTTGCTGCCCTTCCTATGATAAAGGCAAGAGCGACACTGGTGACAGAGTATGCGGCAGAAAGGTGATTCACCACGCCGTATGCAAGATTTCCTGTTATTCCCACAATGGCACCGCAGACCGGCCCGGCAACACAGGAACACATTGCCGTGCCGAATGAATCGGTCCAAAGAGGCAGCCCGATCGAGACTGACAAAAGTCTTCCGAAAACATTCAAGCATACGCATAGCGTAACAAACAGAATAATCTTACCGACTTTCCATTCCTTCATATGATACTTCCCCCCTGTGCCATGCACGAACCCCTTTATCATGCATGGCATAAATAGTACCTTTGACTCTCGAATTATATAGAAGATAGAATATAGAAAACCAAATTAATTATAACACTGTTTGGATACGGCGCAGTGGACTAAGATTTGTACAATTTGGGGGATTATTCGTGCTGCATTCTCCAGTCGATACATCTCTGCAGGTAGTCAACGTATTCGGGATTTCTGCACATGCCTTTTCCGGGAGTGTCGGAAATCTTTGCTACGTCCTGACCGTTGCAGGCGGTGGTCTTCATAACGATATTAAGTGCCGGAACCGAGGTGTCGTTTGAAAGATAAGTTCCTATACCAAAGGCAACCTTAGTCCTGTTATGGAAGTGGCGGAAGATCGCATCGGCTTTCTCGAAATTAAGTGAATCAGAGAAGAGGAGAGTCTTATTCTTGGGATCAAGACCAAGACTTTCGTAATGCCTGATCATTTTTTCTCCCCACTCGATCGGATCGCCGCTGTCATGTCTTACGCCGGAGAAGAGGGTAGCAAAGGTTAGCTGGAAATCCTTTAAGAAGCAGTCGGTAGTGATAGCGTCTGTAAGAGCAGTTCCGTTAAGGACGCCGTATTCTCTAACCCAGGCATTGAGCGCGTACCAGTTAGAGTAAGCAGGGTTATGCTTATGATTTCCCTGGCCTACGCACATGATCCATTCATGAGCCATAGTTCCTACAGGAGTGATCCCGAATTTCTTTGCGAGATATACGTTGCTTGTGCCGATAAAGCTAGAGGAACATTCCATCGTATCGTTCAAGTGTGAGAATTTCTCGACAGCCAGAGCCTGTGCTTCAGCTGAAAGTCTGCGGCGGAGACCAAACTCGGAGAAAACGCCTGCATACCATGTGCCTGAATGGAGCTTGTTGTATTTTTCGTCGAGTTTTTCTTTGAAACTTTCAAGAAGTTCATCGTAGTTATACTGCATACGGAAGTAAACTTCGTTTACGATAGCGAGAGTCGGGATCTCATACATGGAAGTATTGAGCCAGGTTCCCTTTGTATCTATAGCAAGACCGCATTCAGCATCGGTTGTGATCTCGAAATCTTCAAAGCGGGGCTGCCAGAGACGGAGAAAATCAACATAAGAGCCCTTGATCCACTTGATACCGTCGAGATACTCAAGTTCTTCTTCTGTAAAGCGGAGATCGCAGTAGGCTTTTATCTGCTCTTTGATCTCTGTTACCATTTCAGGAGTGAAGTGAACGTCGGTGTTTCGGCATTTAAATGTCCAGGTTGTTTTGTATCCCGGGAACTGGTGGTAAATCGCCTGTCCCATGCTGAATTTATAAAGATCGGTTTCCAGTAATGATATGATTATCTGATCAAGTTTCATTGTTTTATCCTCCAAAAAAAAATAGGCGTTATGCGAATAGGGATTATCTCCAGGGTTCACTTCCCTGATTTTTTACCTCTACGTGGAGAGCTTTCATAGCATTAAGTGCTGTGTCGTGGCTCTCAGGTGTGACTCCTGCGCAGCAGGCAGCATCGACGATCAGGTGCGCGTTTGGACAAGCTGTTTTGGAGATCACAGCGTTAGAGATGACACAAATATCTGTACATACACCGACAAGCTCTATCTCACTGAAATGTTCACTTCCTGTCTTTCTAAAATATTCAAAAAGGTCTGAACATCCAAACGTATCTTTGTTAAAAACGTTTATCAGGCTATTGTCTTCATCGGGCTTAAGCTTATCTACGATCTGCCAGCCGTCAGTATTTTCGAGGCAGTGTGGAACAGGGAGATTTTTACCTTCTTCAGTTTCCATATAATCATTTTTGTGTGTATCACGTGTGAAAACAATGTTTTCACCGTTCAGCAGGTAGGATTCGATTTTTTTTTCTATGTTTGGGATGACTTTTTCTGCGGCATCATTTTTCAGCGCGCCCCCAACGAAATCATTCTGCATGTCTACTACGATCAAAAGTTTAGCCATGGTTATTCTCCTCTATAAAACCTTATTCTTATCTGAAAGAAGTTGTCGGATGTCTTAGTGAAGCTTGCAATATAATGCTGCATTTCGGTGACCGCTGTTCTCGGTCTTTGATCCTGTGTCTACTACGAGACCCGGTTTTACATATTTATTAAAAAAGCTGCGTCTGAAATTACCTGTGTCCTCGGTTTTTCCGGTGACAGTTTCATAGATCTTTTTTAATTCGTAGATCGTAAAGGACTGATCATCCTTCAAAAATTTGAACGCGTCATCTGTGTATTCGATCCTGTTACGAAGCCGCTTGATCGCGGTTTTGATAATAGCAGAGTGATCAAACGCAAGATCTGATTCCTTTATGACATTTCTGTCTCCGATAAAAGTGAGACCGTCGATATCGATACTGATCTTGAAAAGCTGGGTTTCTGCGGCGTCATCCCCTGCACTGAAAGAAAGAGCACTCTTGGGTATAAATGCCATATATGCAATGGATATAACTCGCATACGGGGGTCACGGTCAACTTCTCCAAAGGTACTGAACTGCTCGATAGGGATGTCAGTCAGATGAGTCTCTTCTTTTAATTCCCTTGCGGCTGCGGTATCTATGGATTCGTCCATACTGACAAATCCGCCCGGGATAGCCCATTTGTCTTTATAAGGATAACATCCTCTTTTTATCAGAAGTACGGATAATTCGTTATTGTCGGATAGTGTAAAAATAACGATGTCCGCAGTTACTGACGGTTTTTCGTATTTTGAGGAATCATATTTATCGAGATATTCCTTTTCTTCTTTTGTTTCAGGTATATACACTTTCGCCTCCTTTGGAATAAAGAATTAATAAAAGAGTCAAAATAACTATATTCAAATAATAGTCTCTGTGACTATATATGTCAAGCAAAAAAACACCGGAGCAGGAAAAGTGATATTTCCTGTTCCGGTGTAAGAACTTATTTGGCAGAGCACATTGCCGTGCTTACATTATTTACAGAGAAAAATAACTGATTACTTCCGACAGCTCGTTTGAAAGTGTCTGAAGCTTGGCAGCAGAGTCTGTAATAGTTGCAAAGGTAAGGTTTAGTTCCTGCATGGAGGCATTTGTTTCTTCTGCTGATGCTGCGTTTTCTTGAGAAACAGCAGACAGATCGGAGATGATGCTTATGAGTTCTCCCTTTGCCTTGTTAAGCTTTGCTATGTGATCTGATATATTCTTGCTGCTTGCAGAAACATTTGTTACATTATCTGCCATGTTCTGCATGTTATCTTTTGTATCATCGAGCTGTTCTGACTGCTGTGAAAAGCTGTCATTCAGTCGCTGCATGACATCAACGGAGGCTTCCGCGTCGGCAACGAGCTTGGATACGATCTTTTTGATCTCTTCAGCGCTTTCATTACTCTGGATCGCAAGCTGGCCGATCTCGGTAGCTACAACTGCAAATCCTTTTCCAACTTCGCCGGCTCTGGCAGCTTCTATGCTGGCATTCAGAGACAGGAGAGTAGTCTGAGATGCAATGTCAGTGATCGCCTGAGAGAATTTTGAGATCTCTTTAGCTGATGCATTTGTAGAATCAATGGTCTGTCCGATGTCCTGTACAGAACTTTGCACATCTGAACTCTGAGATATCAGCTTGTTTAGTGCGCTCATCGCAGATTCACAGGATATGCGCATTTCTTCTGCATAGCTGTCAAGCTGCTTTACATTTTCTGCAACTTCATCAATATCCCGTCCGATACGGTCTGTATTATGAGCCGCATTTTCTACGCTGGTTGCCTGAGTCATTGCGCCCTTTGAAATACCTTCAACGGCATCGCCGACCATACTTGATGTTTCAGATATCTGAGACGCGGAATCGTTTAGCTCCGTTCCGGAGGCTTTTAGCTCATCTGAAATATCGGTTGTAGAACTAATAACATGCCCGAGTTTTTCGCTGAGTATCCGTGCTCCGTCAGCCAGCAGGCCGATCTCGTCATTTCTGCTCAGTGAATAATCATCTACATGGATCTTTAGATTTCCTCTTGCAAGTGTGTCCATCTCGTCAGCAATCTCACGCATCTTAATGGATACTTTGTTTGTCATTATGAGACCTGTTGCTGAGAGCATGAGAGTTATGATCAGTGATACGATAACGAGTATATATAGTATCCTTTTAACAGCTGCGTGCACATCTGTCATAGTACGACCTGAGTAGACCAGTCCTATAGCTGAACCATCGGGCTGAAGCAGCGGTACATAATAGGAGTAGTATCTTTGGTCAGTACCTGCCGGTTGACCACCGGGTTTGTAGGATTCCAGCTTTTGTCCTACAACATGATCATATAAGCCATCGGAAACATCAAAACCGGTGATACGTTTTCCGTTTACGATGATAGTGGTAAGTTCTCGTGTCTTACCGTAGAAAATGGAATACTCAATACCTGTTTCTTTTTTTAGATCGTCCAGGATATTTTGATATTCTTCCATTACATTTTGATCGCCTTTATAGAGGTTTGTTCCATCAAAGGACCATTCGCCGTCCCAGGTACTATTGATCTGGCTCTTAAGCTGGGCGGCGGCAACACGAAGTTCCTCTTTTATCATGGTATCGTAAATATTATTGATCAGAAAACCACTGATGATTACAAGCACGGTCGCAATTCCGACAATAGCAGCGACTGCGATAAATACTAATTTTCGAACTAATTTCCCCTTTCTTTCCCTTTGATCCATAATACCCCCTCAAAAAATAAAAAAGAATGTGAACACACTACAACGTGATTTTACTATAAATAGATTGACAATTTTGTACTTTTTGGGATAATTGGAGGAACAGTAAGCGTTTAAGTGGATTTTTTATTGTACAAGATAACGATGACAGATTAGAAAATAAAAAATCGCTCCGTAAAGTTGTATAGTACGGAGCGAAAAAGAAATTCTATATTGTCAAAACAAAAGATGTGCCAGTGGACACACGATCACGAGTGAGATCACTGTTCTTTCAAGGAAGATCACAAACATCTCAAGGAGACTTACCGGAAGCTTTGATGCGAGGATCAGACCACCGATCTCGGAGATATATAAAACCTGTGTTACTGATACAACAGCGATAATGAAACGTGTCATTGCTGATGCACCGGCACCTGCGATAAGTATTGATGGTGTGAACATGTCAACGAATCCAACGATTATCGTTGATGCTGCGGCGTTTGCGTCAGGAACCATCAATAGATGCATGAGGGGACGGAAGGGGATGCCCATCCATTCAAACACCGGAGTGTAGTTCGCGATGATGAGAGCAATCGTTCCGATACACATTACAGTCGGAAGCACGCCGAACCACATTTTCGCAGAATTTATACATCCGCTTGAAATAAATGCTCCGAGACCTTTGTGCTCTGAAACTCTGTCCATAGCGAGCTTCATACCGTATTCTCTTGAGTTTTTATAGCCTTCGGGGATGGTCTCACTCATGTGCCTGCCTTCCACGAAATATCGGTCTTTTTTGTGACTAAGCGGTGGAATACGGGGACATATCAGTGCACATATGATACCTATGAGTACGATCGTCATATAATAAATACCAAACATCTCCACGAGACCAACCTGATCAAGAACTACGAGACTGAAAGTGATGGAAACTGCGGAAAATGTCGTTGCAATGACTGCAGCTTCTCTCTCGGAGTAGTAGCCTCCTTCAAACTGATTGCAGGTAAGCATAACACCGAGTGTGCCGTCACCAATCCATGATGTTATGCAGTCAACGGCTGCGCGTCCCGGAACCGTGAAGAGAGGACGCATATATTTTGTAAGGATGGCACCGATGTACTCCAGGAGACCGAAATCCAGGAGCAGTGGGAGCAGGAGACCTGCGATGGCGAAAATGATGACCAGAGTGCAGAGGAGATCATTTAATATGAAGCCTCCCTGATCCGCACCGGAAATGATCGCGTATCTGCCGGTGTTCTGATCTAAGTAAGTGATCCATGCGAGCGCGCATCCGGCTACACGTACAAGCGTCCAGAAAGGGCTGGTGAGAAACGTTTCTCTAAGGATCTTATTGTGCCAGAATATATTTATCCGTGTCTGGGCCAGGATCGACAAAACAGCAGATATAGTAAGGATACCAAGGCAGAGCATAGGAAGAGCGCTGCCGATAGCAGCTGAAATAAAGTCGGCAATTATTTTTACGATAACGGTCCAGTTTCCGTTAAATTTTACCGGTATCATAAAAAGCAGAATACCGGTTATAGATGGCAGTATAAAAAGAAGTTTCTTGGTTGTGTTACTCATGTATATTAATTCACTTTCTCATAAATATTAAAATAGATCATGATTAATTTTAATGCCGTTTCTCGGCAGAACTTTTCTAATATACACTCAATAAATCAAATATACAAGTTTTATGCAAAAATCGTAAAATATTCATGGATTTAATGCATAATATGATGTAAAATTTTTTGTAAGGGTTATTTATAAATCATCCTATATGTCCGAAATACATTTAGGACGATGAGGAGGGGAAGGTATATGAAAACATTAGATAACGATGAACTGTCCTATTTTTGTGCACAGATGTCAATGATACTCAAATCGGGAATTTCATCTATTGAAGGTCTGTATATGCTGCAGAGAGATGATGAAGCTTCCGAAAGAGAAAAAGCGATGTACACGGCAATCCTTGACGGACTTGAAAGCGGAGAGTATCTCGCATCATCTATGGAGAGAACAGGCTTATTTCCTCCGTATGTAGTAAAGATGGCGAAGATCGGGGAGGAAACCGGTACGCTTGATAATGTAATGGATTCTTTAAGTCGTCATTATACGAGAGAAGAAGAAATCCGACAGGCTGTGAGACAGGCGGTTACATATCCATCGATCATGGCGTGCATGATACTGGCGGTCATATTATTGTTATTGATCGAAGTCATGCCCGTATTTCGTCAGGTCTTTAGGCAGCTTGGAACTGAAATGACGGGAATCGCGGGATTTCTCTATAATATAGGCGCACTGCTCAGGCAGTATGCGGTCGTGCTGGCAATACTTCTTGCCGTCGCAATGCTTATCCTTGTTTTGTGTATTCGTACAGAAAAGGGCAGAAATATTGGAAGAGCATTTCTAAATAAGTTCAAATTTTTCAGACAACTTCAGAATGATATATCAACCAGTCGTTTTGCAGGAGGCGTGGCGCTTGCGATCAGATCGGGCTTTTCTGCTGACTTTGGAATTGAAATGGTTGCCGGGATCATCGAAGATGAAGGATTCACGGCAAAGATAAATAAATGTCGGGAAAGTCTGGCTGATGGAGACAGGTTTGACGAAGCACTCAGGGAATCCGGGATACTTACGGGAGTAAATGCACGTATGATGGCCATCGGAGTGCGGACGGGTGAATCGGATGCAATTATGGAAAGGATTTCCGAGCTTTGCCAGAGACGAGCTGAGACAAGTATGAGTAATGCGCTTGCGACTATCGAACCGACTCTGGTAGTCACACTTTCGATCGTTATCGGTGTTATTCTTCTGTCTGTTATGTTTCCGTTATTGGGGGTAGTTTCTTCGATATGAGAAAAAACAGGAAAAAAGGAAAAGAATTGATCATCACGCTGATCGTCAGTGCAGGACTTTTGGTGTTCCTGCTTATTAGCGTTGACTATACACGAAAGGGAAATGTAGCCCGTCAGAAAGAAAGCCTCGAAAAAGCAATCCAGAGAGATATAACCTATAGTTATGCGACAACCGGAAGTTATCCTAAAACGCTTGATTATATCGAGAGAGTATACGGGCTTTCATATGATACGGATCTGTTTTCTATAGAGTATGAGGTGCGTGGGAGTAAGATACCGCCGATCGTTACGGTCAATGTCATAGAGGAGAAAAATGATAATGAAAAAACGAACTAGTATTTCTGACATTTTTCCCGTGGCGCTTTTTCTGATATTTACGTTTTCCGTTATGTTTTTTGTGATCATATCCGTACAGCTTTACAGAAGTATCGTTAAGCACTCGGGCAGTGCCGAGGATACGGATATCGCAGCGAGATACATGGTGGAAAAGATAAGGAGTCACGACGAACTCGGCAACATCAGTGTTACGGACTATATGGGACATGAGGCAGTTCGGCTGGATAAAATGGTGAAAGATCAGCCGTATGTGACATATATCTATGTATATAATGGAACACTTCGGGAACTGTATGTAGAGGAATCCGAATTGCCAAACTGCACGGAAGACAGCGGAACGGAAATCCTGGAGATAAACGATATGGATATAGAAAAAATATCGGATGATCTCTTAAGATTTAATTTCTCCGGCACAGATAACAATAACTCGGAGGCGATAGTATCATTAAAAAGTTCACCGCGCGATTAAAGAGCCTGGTACCGTCCAAGAATGCGAAGCATGATTGGTAATGGTGCTTGCAACAGACCGGTTTAAGACAGATATAAACCGGTGTTTATAGATGAGGGATGAAGAATGAGAGAAAAGCACAGACTTTCATCAGGACAGCTTTTATTGCTGGAGCTTGTGATCGCAGTTGGCTTTTTCAGTATGTCCGTAGCTGTGACGATGTCTATATTTGGTAATGCTTATGCAATGTCGTCGGAGGCGGAAGCAAAGAAACATGCAGTATATAAAGCTGACGATATATCTGAGATCATTCGCTCTGAGTCAGAGGAAACTGAGATAGATAGATCCTTAAAAGACTATGGTTTCGTAAATAATAACGGAATCTACGAAATGAGATACAGTGAAGACAAGTATAGAGTGACAGTCAGTCCGTTCGTAGCAGGAAGGCTCTATGAAGCAGAACTGGATTTTTACGATGAATCGGATGAGTTGGAAAACACGGAAACTGAACCATTTTATACAGTCATTATTGATCATGCCTTAAAGAAAGGGGGAGCAAACGATGGATAAAACACCGGCTTCTATCGGTCTCCCTATGCTGGTGGTCGTTTTTATGAGCATCTGTCTCTTTTCTTTTAGCGGGATCGCGTATTCCATAGCGCGGAGCAGCCTGAAAATGAGTGATGAAATAGAGAAAAGAGCAGAAAGCTATCAGGAAGCGTGCAACGAGGCAGAAAAATATCTGGCGGAACTTGAAGAGATCCCACCGGAAGAAACAACATACTATGTACCTTTCGGGGTTGGCATGGAAAATCTGGAAGTGACGATCCTTCCAATAAATAACGGGACCGATTATAAGATAATAAGATGGCAGGTTACTGAAACGTCCAGTTGGGAAGCTCCTATAACTGAAACAGATAATGGGGGCGGCGGAGGTCCACAGGGTCCGCAAGGCCCACAGGGACCATCCGAATGACAGGAGTAACAGTTCAC
>CAMVTN010000061.1 GCA_947170415.1 uncultured Lachnospiraceae bacterium
TGAAGAATGTGGACTCTATGCAATGGTAGAGAAGATCGGACCGGAACTTATCGCTGCAGAGCGTCCTATTTATAAGGGTGTTTGTTGTAATGTGGACTTTTATTCCGGATTTGTTTACAAAATGCTTGGCCTTCCGGAAGAACTCTTTACACCTCTTTTTGCCTGCGCACGTATCGCCGGTTGGAGTGCTCACAGAATTGAGGAATTATCAAACAATGGAAAGATCATACGTCCTGCGTATAAGCCGGTTTCAGCTGTACAGGAATATGTACCTATGAGCGAACGTCCATAAGAGATGAATGGTTAAAAAAGAAAGGGTTGTGAAAGAAAAAATCTTTCACAGCCCTTTTTACAATTCTATGATAAACGTACTTCCTTCACCGGGGGCGCTTTCTATATTTATATGACCGTTATACAGGTTGACGATTTTTTGTACAACGGAAAGCCCCAGACCGTTCCCTTCTGTAGAGTGGGAGGAATCTCCCTGGAAAAACTTTTCAAAGACACGATCCTTTTCATCGGGAGTCATTCCGGCTCCGTGATCCTCGACGGTAAAAATTATATATGATCCGCGAGCAGCTTTTTTAGCTTTGTTCACATCCTCAGCCCCTGGCACAGGTTTAAGGGAGATCTTTACATCACCTTCGGCCGGAGAAAATTTGATCGCATTATCGATGATGTTAATGCAGAGCTGGCTCAGAAGATCGGGATCACCATAGTAGTCCAGTTCATCGAGGTCTATATCCAGACTGATATTTTTTCTGGACCATTTGGTTTCCAGCATCAAAATGACGCGCCTGACCATTTCCGCAAAGTTAAAGAGCTGATCGTTGGTGCGGATAGTCTGTTTCTCGATCCTGTTCAGATTCAGCACGTTTGTTGACAGTGAGGCAAGCCTTGTGGATTCCTCCAAAATGATGTCCAGATATTCATTTTTTTCTTCCTCTGTGCAATTTCCACTTTTCAGTATCCGTGCAAAACCGCGGATCGACACGATAGGAGTCTTAAACTCATGGGAAAAATCATCGATAAAATCACTTCTAAGGAGTTCGGTATTTCCCAGTTCCTCAGCCAGACGGTTAACTGACTTTGCAAGGGCTCGCATAGGGCTCAGAGTGTAGTTATCAGGCACTCTTACGGTGAAGTCGCCGTTTGCGAGTGTATCGACTGCGCTTATAATGCGGGATATCGGACGCAGCGGAAAGTGTACGATGATGATCGTAAGTATCATTCCGATAAATGAACTGACAACGACCAGAACAAGCAGGAACGTTACTATAGAAGTCGTCACATAGTCATGAATAAAAGGAATATGTGTAATTCCAAAATACGTTAGATACGCGGATAAGATGACGGTCAGTAGTGTTGAAAAAAAGATAAGTCCGCCATAAATGAGAGCCATGCGTCTGTGAGAATTCTTTCTCGCAAACTCGATATTTGAACGGATATCTTTTGTTTTGTCTTTGTATGGAAGCATAAAAACCTCGCTATGATCATTCGATATGCTTGACGGCTCTGTACCCAAGTCCGCGTACAGTTTCGATAGTAAATGCGCTGCAGCCGTCAAAACGTTTTCGAAGCCGGTTGATATGCACGGTCACGGTTGCTTCATCAGACTCGGAATCAGGTCCCCAAAACTCATCCATGAGCTGTATCCTCGTAAAGATCTTTCCTGGATAGGAGAGGAGCTTATACAAAAGCAGAAATTCCTTCTGCGGGAGTATCTGAGGAGCGGAATCGCCCTGAGTCACGGAAAAACTGTCGTAATTCAGTGTTACATTTCCTATATTAAGGACATGCTCCGAACTGATACGAGCCCGCCTTAGGAGCGCCTGTATGCGTAAAAGCATTTCCTCTTCATCCACAGGTTTTGTCATATAGTCATCGGTGCCGGAACGGAAACCTTCGATCCTGTCAGCAGGCAGGACCTTTGCACTGACCATCAGGATAGGAATGTCGCTTCCTGCGGAACGGAGCTCTTTTGCAAAAGTATATCCGTCCATCTCAGGCATCATCACATCCAAAACGATCAGATCTACATGATTGGTCTCCATTGTCTTAAATGCGTCCAGTCCATTCCCGGCTGTTAACGTTGTATAACCATTGGCACTGAGAACTGCTGTCATGAGACGTCTCGTATTCTTATCATCTTCAACAATCAAAATATTAAACATTGCAGAATCCCCTGTAAAAGTGACTTTATGTATACATAAAAATGTCCGATATATTAAGAGAAAATAAGGTAAAAATCCATAAAAGTACAGAAATTTGTACATTAAATATGTTACTATATTTGGTGCAGCGTTTCAGCATTTGCAAGAATCATTTATTTCTTGTTTATTCTAACACCGTTTTATTAAACAAATATAAACTCAAAAAATATTAAGAAAAGTTTATTTTGAGTTTATGGAGCAATAGTATCATGTGAAAAAAAGTTCACGGACATGGTGTTTCGGTTTTTTCGGTCCTAAAAAATAGTGACCGTTTTATTTTGCCTATTTTACACATGTGTTTATGGAGGAGAAAATTTATGAATCGATTAAAGGAAAAGGGCCTCTGTGTCCTTCTTTCTGCAATTTTAGCATCGGGCAGTCTTCTTACGGCATGCGGAAGCAGTAAGCCGGCTGTAGAAGACGCAACTATGGAAGTATCAAATGCAGTAAGTGTAGAAACCGCGTCTCCGGAAGTCAGAACAGTCTCCATCAGTTCAAACTTCGCAGCAACAATAGAGGCAGATACGACGGTAACTGTAGTACCAAAGGCTTCCGGTGAAGTCGTAGAAAAAAATTTTGAAATAGGTGATCACGTAAATGAGGGAGATCTCCTTTTCAGAGTAGATGATGAGTCTGCAAAGATTTCTCTGCAGCAGGCGCAGGCGACCTTAAAGAGTGCAGAGGCAGGCTATACAGCTCAGCAGGCAACTGCAGCCAGCACAAAGGCAGCTGCTACACAGACACTCGGAACCATGGGAACTACCGAGATGCAGTTACAACAGGCTGTTGATTCTGCAAAGGCAGGAGTACAGCAGGCAGCGAATAATCTTGGCAGTGCGCAGAACAGCGTGGATTTCTATGCGGATAATGAATCTGATGCGCACGGTAACGCAAATGATGCAGAAAAATCAAAGAAGAGAGCGAAAAAACTGGTAAATCAGCTGAAGTCCATAAGGGATACTTATAACAGTAAAAAATCTTCCGATGGAGAGGCTGCAGCACTTGCATGGCTCAAGGATCAGGGATATTCAGGAGAAAATGCGTTGAATTCCGCCATAACCGAAGCACAGACAGCTGTGTCCACAGCCAAGTCTTCAGAAAAGAGTTATGAATCAGCGGAAGATTCTGCAAATTTTCAGAAAAAGAGTGCAGAATATTCTGCCGGCAATGCGGAAATGAATTACTATGTTGCTCAGAACAGTCAGGCATATGCAGAGCAGCAGCTTCAGGACTATGAAACCTATGGAAAAGCTGCAACTCTTTACAGCGTAAACGCACAGGTTGTCGGCGCGGATGCCAGCCTTACGAGTTCAGAAGCATCAGTTCAGCAGGCAAAGTCTACTCTGGAAAATGCAAAAATGGCATTGGACAATACAATTATTACCGCACCGGTAAGCGGAACCATTACGGCGATAAATGTATCACTTCACAATATGGCTTCTTCAGGAACCAGTGCGTATGTAATTGAGAGTGATTCATTAAATAAGATCGTATTCTACGTAGCAGAAGAGTCTGCTGCAAATATGAAGGTCGGCAATACTGCTGTCGTTACCAAGAATGGTGAAGAGTATGAAGCAGTTATCACTTCAATAGGATCGACTCTTGATGCTGACAAAAATTTGTTTAAGGTAGAAGCTGTTGCACAGGGAAATCCCGGATTTATCAATGGCTCAAATGTAAGTGTACGTACCGTGACCCGTGAAGCGGCAAACACCATCACGGTTCCGTTAGACGCTGTTTATTATGAAGATGAACAGGCATATGTATATGTAAATGAAAACGGAATAGCAAGACGTGTAAACATTGAAGTCGGCATTTCTGATGAGAAATATATTGCAGTTGAGAGTGGACTTACCACAGATGATGAAGTGATCGTCAGCTGGTCAAGTCAGCTTACCGACGGATCAGAAATCGATGTCACAGCTACAACTGTAGATAAGAGCAAAAAGGCTGCTGTAAAGCCGTCTGCCGTGACTGAGACTGTTTCTGCGGATACAGTTTCCGGCAATGCAGGCGAAAAAAAGGACACAAATGAGGACAGCGCAGAAGATGAAAACGCGTCAGAGTCCGCTACGGAGGCAGCAGAATGAAAGGATTTGTTAAAGGCGTACTGAACCGTCCGGTCACAGCGGTCGTTTCTGTAATCGCGTTGGTGCTGTTTGCACTTTTATCGTTATCCAATATCTCGATGAAGCTGATGCCGGATATGACCATGCCGATGCTTTTTGTATCGGTTGTTTATTCCGGGGCTTCACCCGAGGAAGTTGATGAGTTGGTTGTAGATAAGATTACTGATGCGTGTGACTCTATATCAGGACTGAAATCTACAAGCGCGACAGCAAATGAGAACTATGGATCGCTTCAGCTGACTTTTGAATACGGCACAGACATGGATGAAGCGTATGATGATGTAAAATCTGCTATCGATGGAGTAAAGGGTAGTCTTCCGGATGATGCGTCTGAACCGAGTATCATGGAAATTGATATGAATTCCATGCCGGATATCACGTATTCCATCTCAGGCACCAGCGATGATGTAAATGTGCTTCAGGCAGTGAATGACAATGTTAAGCCGGAACTTACAAAGGTAAGTGAGGTTGCACAGGTAGAGGTATCCGGTGGTGATGACAAATATATCAGTGTCAGTCTCGTACCGGAATATGCCAGTCAGTATGGACTTGGCGTTTCTGATATAGCAAGCGCCATAACTGCTGTTAATTTCACGATGCCTGCAGGTGATGTAACTGCCGGAGACCAGAAGCTGTCTCTTAATGCAGAGGTAAAATATGAAAAGATCGCTGAACTGGAGCAGGTTCCGATCACGACCTCTTCCGGAGAAGTAATTCATCTTTCGGATGTTGCAAAGATCAGCTATCAGAATAAGGAAGCTTCATCCTTGAGCCGTTACAACGGTCATGAGTCTGTAAATGTCAGCATAAAGAAAAAACAGGCTGAGTCTGCCGTTACTCTTTCAAGAGCGGTAAAGAAAGCCATGATCTCAATTGAAAAGAATAACCCTAATCTTATCTTTGAGACAGTTAATGATTCAGCTGAAGATATCCTGGACAGACTGTCAAAGGTTGGCCAGACGGTTGTTCAGGCGGTTCTCCTCGCAATGGGTGTTCTGTTTATCTTTTTCGGAGATCTCAAGGGTTCGCTTATCGTAGGAAGTACCATGCCGGTATCCCTCATGGTGACTCTTATCTGCATGTACTTTGCAGGCTTTGATCTAAATGTCATCACGCTTTCATCTCTTGTTATCGCAGTCGGAATGATGACAGATAATGCGGTCGTTGTACTGGAAATGTGCTTCCGGAAACGAACGGACGGACTTTCTTTCCACGATGCGGCACTTGAAGGTACGAGTATCGTTATGAACTCGGTTATAGCTTCGACTATTACGACAGTTGTTGTTTATCTGCCGTTGTCTGTTATGGAAGGTCTTTCCGGACAGATGTTTAAGCAGCTTGGTTTTACCATTATCTTTGCGCTGATGGCATCGCTGATCTCTGCGATCACGCTTATACCGCTTTGTTTCTCTATCTACAGACCTGTTGAGAAAAAGGGTATCATCACAAACAGGATACTCAAATGGGTTTCCAGAAGGTATGAGAAAGTTTTGCGATTTGTACTGAAGTGGAGAAAGTTAACATTTGTATTTGCTATAGTATTGCTGGTTCTTACACTGAGCCTGACCGGGTTACTTCAGTCAGAGCTTATGGCAGCTACAGATGAAGGTATTGTTAGTATCGATGTAACCTTTAAGCCGAATGTAAAACTTGAAGTAATGGACGAGGTGGTTTTTAAGCTTGAAAAGTACCTTGCGGATGATCCGGATATCGATACCTATACGTCGGATACAACACAGTCATCTGCAAAAGCGTCACTAACTGCATATAAGTCAGATGATTCAGAACTTGCAACACAGGATATAGTAGATAAGTACAATACAAAACTTGCAAACTTCTCTTCAATCTGTGAGATTTCCGCGAGTGCAGGTTCGTCCATGGGTATGTCGAGCCTTACAAATGCAGATACGAAAGAATTTGATATTGCTTCTACAGATCGAGATGATCTGAAAGCTGCAGCCGCTCAGATTGTAGATGTAATGCACAATACCGACGGAGTACTTAGAGTTACCAACTCTATACAGGAGACAGGAACCAAGGCAAAGGTCGTTATCGATCCTGTTATGGCACAGGCAAAGGGTTTCAGTGCCCAGGCTGTTGCCGGACTCATCTATTACAATATGAGCGGAAAGAAGGCAATGGAAGTATCCATTGATAATGAGTCCTATGACGTTACGGTAGAGTACCCTAAGGGATATTTCGACAGTGTTGCGGATCTTGAGGCGATGACCTTTACAAATTCAAAAGGGGCAAGTGTTCCGCTTTCAGAAATCGGAACAGTGAAGTTTGCCTCTGCGCCGCAGACCATCAGCAGAGAAGATGGCACTTACCGCGCGACTATTACAGCTACAATGACGTCATCTACTAAAGACGCCGTTTCAGCAAAACTGGATCAGACCGTGGGACAGATGGAATTTGAAAATGTTTCCTTTGAGACTTCGTCTATGATGGAAATGCAGAACGAAGAGTTTGCAGCTCTCGGGCAGGCCATCGGAATCGCTATATTCCTCGTATTCATGGTTATGGCGATCCAGTTTGAGTCAATAGCTGACTCCATACTTATCATGCTCTGTCTTCCGTTTGCAGCTATCGGTTCCATACTTTTCCTGCTGATCATGAATATCAAAGTCAGCATGGTTGCCCTCATGGGTGTGCTGATGCTTGCAGGTATCGTTGTTAATAACGGTATTATTCTTATCGATATGGCGAAGCAGAATCAGGCAGCGGGTATGGATACGGTAGAGGCACTGGTTGATTCCGGAACAGGACGTATGCGTCCGATCCTTATGACTACGCTTACTACCATGCTTGCCATGATCCCGCAGGCTTTTGGTCTCGCAAAGGGTGCAGAGTCAATGCAGGCAATGTCTGCGGTTATCGTCGGCGGACTTATTTCTTCCACGATACTTACTTTGCTCCTTCTGCCTACATTCTATCTGCTGCTTGACAGAGTCCGCGCAAAGGCTGCCAGAGTACAGAAGCGTCATCGTGAGAAGATGCAGGCAAAGACTCTTTCTCGAGAAGAAATGCAGAAACGCAAACTTAAGGAGCTGGATGAAAAGACAGCGCAAAAGATTGCGAAAAAGAAGGAAAAGCACAAAAAAAAGAATGACAACAGTGAATGGACAGATGATAATAAGTGATCAGGTATTGTTGACATATTAAATTGTGCAAAATATAATGTGCTTTAAGCGGTGGGCAGAGTTCTATCTGCCCACCTTTTTTACCAATTAAGATGTTTCGAATAAGGAGATCTAAAATGCAGTACAATTATAAGACAAAGGGCGTTTGTGCAACTAATATCAGCTTTGAGCTTGATGATAATAAGTGCGTTCACAATTTACAGTTTCAGGGAGGCTGCAACGGAAACCTCAAGGCGATAGCACGTCTGGTAGAGGGAATGGATGCAGAAAAAGTAAAAGAAGTCCTTGCAGGAAATACCTGTGGATTTAAAAACACTTCTTGTGCAGATCAGCTTTCGAAGGCCCTTGGGGAAGCTGTTGCTTCCTCACTTTAAAGTGAAAAAGCCGTTGACGCTTATGCTTCTGTGCACTAAAATAAAAGCATAAACAACGTTCGTTAAGGATGTTAAGTTTAAGGGGAAAATTTTGTTACAGTTCACACGTAAACGGAGCATTTACTGCGGAGTTTACGACCAATACCGTTGAATAACCATTGGATTTTGCTCATCGCCGTAGGCGATTTAATTGGCAAAATCCGTTACGTGAGCGAGCTGTAAGCGAGTGAACAGTAACATTTTTGGTCACAGGGGGGCGTGAAATTGAATACAGATGCGAAAAACATTGACAAGGTAAACATTACGGAAGATCTTAGTCATCACACCGTTTCATCAAATAACAGCAGAACAGAAGTACTTCGGCATGCAGAATCAAAGGATGACCGCAAGAAGAGAAACGTCCGGCGGGAGTACAAAGATGCTGTACTTTCACGGGATACACTTTCTCTGATAGGTATCGCAGCGGTAGTTGTTGTGCTGATCATTTGTGCTTTGGCACATGTGCATGTGGAGACTATGTCTGTACCTGTAGTCGCTATTGCGATGGTGATAGTACTTCTCATGGGTGTTTTTATGGGAAATGCGCCTACATGGGCTTCACTTGCCCTGGTTGCGCTTCTCATAGTTATCGGTGCAGTAACCGGGATGTTTACCATAGTTCTTACGGGAGCAGTTGTTTATCTGTCTGTGATTTCCGTGATCAAGGGCAAATTCGACGATTGAGAAAATAGGAGGATCAACAGTTGGCACAGTTATGGGGCGGACGTTTTCAGTCTGCGACAGATCAGGATGCATACAGGTTTAATGCGTCTATCTATTTTGACAAGAGACTGGTACATGAGGATATAGAGGGCAGCCTCGCACATGCAGAGATGCTTGCGAGAACCGGCATCATCAGCGAAGAGGACGGAAAAGCCATTGCTGAAGGCTTAAAGAGTATCATAGCCGATGTCGATGCAGGTAAGATCGAAATAACCGATAAATACGAAGATGTACATTCTTTTGTAGAAGCTGTGCTCACTGAGAGGATCGGAGATGCAGGAAAAAGACTTCATACAGGACGCAGCAGAAACGATCAGGTTGCGCTCGATATGAAGCTTTATACCAGAAAAGCCGTAAAGGCTGTTGATGAGAGCCTGTTCCATCTGCAGGAGGCTCTTTCAGATATCATTGACAATAATCTCGATACATTTATGCCCGGATTTACACATCTTCAGAAGGCTCAGCCTGTGACACTGGCTCATCACATGGGAGCTTACTTTGAGATGTTCATTCGTGACCGTTCACGTCTTAAGGACATTTATAACAGAATGGACAGCTGTCCGCTCGGAAGCGGCGCTCTTGCAGGTACAACATATCCGCTTGACCGTGAGTTTACTGCAGAAAAGCTCGGATTTAAGCTCGGACCTACCAGAAACAGCATGGATTCTGTATCTGACAGGGATTATCTCATCGAGTTTTTATCTGCACTGTCAACTATCATGATGCATCTCAGCAGATTTTCAGAGGAAGTCATCATCTGGAATTCAAATGAGTACCGTTTCGTTGAGATCGATGATCGTTTCAGCACCGGTTCCAGTATCATGCCGCAGAAAAAGAATCCCGATATCGCTGAGCTCGTACGCGGAAAGACAGGCAGGGTTTACGGCGCGCTTATGAGTATGCTCACAACCATGAAGGGCATACCGCTTGCTTACGACAAGGATATGCAGGAAGATAAAGAAGTCGTTTTTGACGCGATAGATACAGTTACCGATTGCCTTCACCTTTTCACAGGCATGGTTTCCACTATGAAATTCAGAAATGACGTAATGGAAAAGAGCGCAAAGAACGGCTTTACCAATGCTACAGATGCAGCAGACTACCTCGTAAAGAAGGGCGTTCCGTTCCGTGATGCCCATTCCATTATCGGTCGTCTGGTACTCAAGTGCCTCGAAGAAGGCAAGGCAATGGATGACCTTACTATGGATGAGTGGAAGAGCGAGAGCGAAGTATTTGAAGACGATATCTATGAAGCGATCGCGCTCAGGACATGCGTTGAGAAACGCCTGACTTTTGGCGCTCCGGGACATGAGTCCATGGCAAAAAATGCAGCTTTTTATCACGAGTATCTTAAGAAACAGTCATTTTAAGTCGATAAATGAAAAAATATAAAGCAACCGGGGGAGAACTATAGAGTTCTGCCTCGGTTTAGTGCATCTGTTGACGTGTGATCAAACTGTGTCCGTCTTAAAAAGACAATTGCACGTACAGGGTTGACAAAACAAAATTACAGTAGTATATTAAACGTCAGTTTCACACTTTAGTGCATTAACGCACGGCGGTTTATGCAAATACGCATATAACTATTATAGTGTGACTATAATCAAGTTACGGGAACGGACCCGAAAAGAGGAGAAAGAATCATGTCTGAAAAGCTCAATGTTGCTATTCTTGGCGGAACCGGTATGGTTGGTCAGAGATTTATTTCACTGCTGGAAAATCACCCCTGGTTTGAAGTAACAGTTATTGCTGCAAGTCCCAGAAGTGCCGGCAAAACATACGAGGAAGCAATCGGTGATCGCTGGAAGATGGATACACCGATGCCGGAAGCTGTGAAGAAGATCGTTGTACGTGACGTAAGTGACGTTGAGAATGTCGCAAAGGATGTTGATTTCTGCTTCTCAGCTGTAGATATGAGTAAGGAAGAGATCAAGAAGATCGAGGAAGCTTATGCAAAGACAGAGACACCGGTTGTATCAAATAACAGTGCACACCGCTGGACACCTGATGTTCCGATGATCGTTCCTGAGATCAACCCGGATCACGCAGAAGTTATCGAGGCTCAGAAGAAGAGACTTGGCACAAAGCGCGGATTTGTTGCAGTAAAGCCGAACTGCTCTATTCAGTCTTATGCACCGGTTCTTTGGGCATGGAGAGAGTTTGAGCCGACTGAGGTAGTAGTTTCTACATATCAGGCTATCTCTGGTGCAGGCAAGACATTTAAGGACTGGCCTGAGATGGAGCACAACATCATTCCTTTCATCTCCGGAGAGGAAGAAAAGAGTGAGAAAGAGCCTCTTAGAGTATTTGGTCATGTAGAGGGAGATCACATCGAGCCCGCAGCAGGTCCGAAGATCACAGCTCAGTGCATCCGTGTTCCGATCCTTAACGGTCACACAGCTACAGTATTTGTAAAGTTTGCAAAGAAGCCGACCAAGGAGCAGCTTATCGATGCTATGGTAAATTACAGCGGCGAGCCTCAGAAGCTCGGACTTCCGTCAGCACCGAAGCAGTTTATCCAGTATCTCACTGAGGACAATCGCCCGCAGGTAGATCTCGATGTAAATTACGAGAACGGCTTTGGCGTATCTATCGGACGTCTTCGTGAGGACAGCCTCTTCGATTACAAGTTTGTAGGACTTTCCCACAACACTGTTCGTGGAGCAGCAGGCGGCGGAGTACTTTGCGCAGAGCTCCTGAAGGCAAAGGGCTATATCACAAAGAAGTAAATATAGTTAAGATAGTAAAAGCCGTATGTCGTGGTATGACATACGGCTTATTTGTTAATTATTCTTTACCTGCATACGGAATTCGACAGGAGTAGATCCGGTCTGTTTTTTGAATAGTCTCGTGAAGTACGAATAATTGTCATATCCGACCTCTGAAGCTATGGTACTTATAGGCAGGAGAGTGGTCCGCAGTAGATCCTTTGCGATCTCGATCCTCTTTTCGATCACGTAGTTTGTAAAAGAGATACCGATCTCATTCTTAAATAGCTTAGACGCATAGTCCGGATCAAGGTAAAGTATCTGTGACAGGCTCTGGCGGTTTATGTCTTCCATATAGTGTTTATCAACGTAATCCTTTATTATCTTTCCGACAGATTTATTTCCATTTGAAGCATTAATAAAGCGTTCTGCTCCGTTAAGCATATACTGCAGGTAGAGTTCCATATTATATATGGACAGAACCGCCTCCGATGACAGCGTGTGATAGGTCTCATCGCGGTAAAGATGATTGGCGGATATGCCTTTTTCTCTAAGCGTCGAGTACAGCGCCTGCACAAAATCAATCTGAAAATTACTGATAGCAGTTGCAGAGCCGTATTTAAGTGCTGCGATCTCTTCCAGATACTGATGGACATATTCAGCAAGAGAATCATAGTCACCGTCCGACATGCACCGTATCATATAGTCGATGTGAGACGCGGGCAGCTGAGGATCACTTGTAGCCGGATCGTGTGCATTTTTTTTCGGTACAAATACTGCCTGCTGTACGGAAGTCAGGTCATTTTTCATGTAGTCTTCAAGATGATTGAACTGCTCCCGTATATCATTTATAGAGGCGTAAGAACCTGCATATACATTTGAAGGGCAGTTATACAGGCTTTTTAACGAATCAATAAAGCTCCTGCAGCATTTATCCAAAAGGTCATGATCCTGTTCTCCCTGCAGAATAGCGGCATAGGATATATGGCTTCCTTCATGTATAGGTATGAAGGTGTCTCCTTTTTTCAGGATATCACTAAAGGAAGATTTGAATATACGGGTCATTTCACCGTTATTTACCGAACGTATACGGCTTAGAAGCCGGTTTTCAGAGTCAAGATAGTAGTGATCAAAGGTAAAGAGGAGCGGCGTAAATACCGCTTCTTCCGGATACATACTGTCTAATTCACCGACAGGTGACTCGCGGAGCATAAGCTTTCGCCAGAATACGTGATATTTTTCCTCGATATCTATATTTTGTTTCTTTAGTTCAGCTACAGCATCGCATATCGTGGCTGTCAGTTCTTCCTTGTCTATCGGTTTCAGCACATACTTGAATGCGCCGAGTTCCACAGCTCTCTTAGCGTATTCAAAGTCTGTATAGCTGGTAAGAAGTATAGGGATTATCTTTTTCTGATGCTCTTTTATCCAGGCGAGCAGATCCAGACCGCTTCCGCGAGGCATATTGATATCACTTATCAGTATGTCAGGATGGTTTGATGCAATGACTGTCTGTGCTTCGCTCATTGAGTGAGCGGTCAGCACTTCACTGAAACCGTATTTTTCCCATTCAATTTTCTTTTTTAGAGCTGCTATTACGAATCTGTCATCATCTACAATTAAAATCTTCATATATGATCCGTTTCAAGTACAAATGGAATGCGGAGAGCTACACATGCTCCTCCGTCATCGTTATTAAAAAAGTTTATCGTAAAATCATTCTGATACATTATCCTGAGTCGTTTCAAGGAGTTTCTGATACCTATATGTCCTTTTTCCTCAGGATAAAAAACGTCTCCGGAAAGAAGTGAGAGAGCTTCATCAGAAAATCCCGGACCGGTATCCTTTAGCTCAAACTGCAAAAAATTGCCCTTCTCAGTTTCTATTCTTTTTATACCGAGACTGATGCACAGAGATTTATCAGGGTCAGCGCCGTGCTTTACTGAATTTTCTACAAAAGTTATCAGGAGAAGCGGCGGCACGAGGGCATTGAGACATTCAGGATCAGCCTCGCAGGTATAATTTATCGGAGAAAATAGGCGCAGGGACTGGATATTTAAGTATGCGTCTATGTGTTCCAGTTCATTTTTAAGCTGTGCATATTTATTGTCTGACTGGAAAAGGTAGCGGAGATATACAGAAGTAAAACGTATCATTTTCTCTGCAAGCTCAGTCTCGCCGACCTCAAGCATGCTGCTTATAGTGCTCAGGCAGTTCAGGTAGAAATGAGGTTTTATCTGGTGCTGCAGCATTTCAAGTTCGGAATGAGCCTGTTCAAGCTCCCGTTCATACATATTAATCTTCAGCTTATTGATCTCAGCGAAAAGTGAACGGAATTGTGTATTGGTCTGCTCCAGTTCCTTGATACCCTGGGCATCAAGCAGAGTTTCTGAGTTTTCGTTTATCTTTGACAGGTTCTCATGAAAGCTTTCGATCGGTCGGATTATCCTGTTGTAAAGCCTTTTCAGATAATAAAAAGAAAAGGCGGCGAGGATCAAAAAGAAACTTATAAGTGTCAGCTGCAGGATAAGTTGATTTCCGTATCCGTCAAAGAAAGAACTGAATATCCTTACGGTGTATGGAAGTGCGGTTTTTTCCCCACAAGCTTCTATATTTTTTACAAAGGGACCGGTAAAGGAGGCCGCGCTCCTATATAAAACAGTATCATCCGGTCCGGTAAGCTCGATATTTAGCGGAATATTCACAGAATTTGTGAGGTATTCACTGGCAAGCTCATCCGTATCTATGAGAGCGATCATCGTATCACCTTTGTAATTAACCTGAAAATATATATAGTTTTTATCGTCTTTTTGAAGTGTCTTCCATATAAGCCGGTT
>CAMVTN010000062.1 GCA_947170415.1 uncultured Lachnospiraceae bacterium
TCTTCCTCCTCCAAAAGAGACTGCAGCATTTTTTTCTCTTCATTTCGTCCTATCATAGCTTCACCCTTTTTCTTCCAAAACTTTATTATTTTCATAGTTGTGGAAATTTTATACCTTCATTATACTATCTGTTCGCAAAAATAATTGCATTTTTTCCAAAATAGGCAAATATCCAATGACTATTCATCTTTCTTGTCCGTAAACTCCGCAGTAAATGCTCCGTTTACGTGTGAACAGTTACGCTTTGTGTACAAAAATCTTTTATTATATTGACGTGTACTAGCATTACTTATAAACTATATTTGACATCTCCCTCAGGCCTCGGCGGAAACGCATGCACACTTGGGGGCGTTTTGTTTCTATGGAGTTTTTCATGTCAGAAAAAAGGGCGTACCCATGAACTAAACCTCATGAGTACGCCATAATTTTTACTATTTCGCTATCTTATCTCAGTCTTCGTAGCAGTCTGACTGCAATACTGTTCTGATGAATCTTGATACGCAGGCTTTCAGGTCTTCCATTTTGAGTGCACCTGATGCCAGCTCTTCTGTGAGGTTTTTCTGGTCGCCCTCGCATCCCGGCATGACGATATCGTTTCCAGCTCTCATGCATCCCGCTGCCGTGCAGGACGGTCCGTAATGAGTGGTCGTCCAGTCAGTCATGATGAGTCCCTTGAAGCCAAATTCATTTCTCGCAGCCTTTGTGCAAAGATCATAGTTATTCGCCGCATGGATTCCATTTACAACAGGATAACTTGTCATCATCGACATCGGCTGAGACTCCTCGATCGCGATCTCAAATCCCTTGAGGTAAATCTCGCGCATTGTTCTCTCAGTCATGATACTGTCACAGTTCATGCGGTTATCTTCATTATTATTGCAGGCATAGTGCTTTATGGTAGTTCCGCATCCCTTGATCTTCTGCACGCCGTTTGTCATAGCCGCTGCGATCTTTCCGGACACTAACGGATCTTCGGAATAATATTCAAAGTTTCTGCCGCAGAGCGGATTTCTCTGGATATTCATACCTGGTGCGAGCCAGAGAGTCACGCCAAATTCCTGCATTTCTCCTGCGACCATTGTTCCGATCTCGGAAACAAGTTCTGTATCCCAAGTCTGAGCAAGCATGGTTCCTACCGGTACAGCTGTGCAGTACTGATAGTAACGCTCTCCCTCAGTCTTATCTGCATCCTGACAGAAGATGCCGCCCTCAAGGCTGAACTGGAATGGAAGGTTAACGATGTTTCCGTCTTTTACAAAGTAGTACTTCATAAGACGTAAACCTGCCGGTCCGTCTGCAAGAACGATACTTGCGATTCCCTTGTCCTCTGCGCAGCGGCTTGTCTGTGCAGCAGATCCAGGAACTGAATTTCCTGCAGAACCAAGAGCAGCCTCAGGTCCCTTACCAGGGTCTCCTGTCGCGAGCTGCTTTATCTGATCCTCAGAAAGAGTATCGACGATCTTCATGCCCTCTGCATCTGCAAGCTCCGCATTTGTCTTGTACTCTATAGTTTTTACAGGTATATCTGCCGCCGATACAGTAACGATCTGGAAACCGTCGATCTTTGCCGCTTCTCCTATTACCTCTGATAATTCTATCCTCTGATCGAGTTCTCTATGATACTCTTTAACCTCTTTTTTAGGAGTGCAGATGTGTTCTGTTCTGATCGTTACTACATCCTCTGTGAGCTCTATTGCAGCATCCAATGCAGAATCATCGAGAGAATTTCCTACAAATACGCCGTAAATTCCCTTTTCCAGAACCCATCCCGGGATTTCTTCACTATAGGAAGTTAGAGCCTTGAACGGAACACGAAGCACAATTTTTTGAACCTCTCCGGGATTAAGCAGCTTTGTCTTTGCAAATGCTGCGAGACGTCGGTCTTCCTTCTCAATTTTTCCGTCGGGACAGGAAACATATACCTGTACAACTTCCTTTCCGCTAACTTTTCCTGTATTTTTCACGCTTACAGTCACGTCAAAGCCTTCGCCCTTAACTTCAGCAATATCTTCTGTCTCGATCTCAAAATCTGTATATGATAGACCGTAGCCGAAGCAGTACCGTGCCGGTATATCGTAGCTATCAAAATAACGGTATCCTACATAAATACCCTCGTTATAAAACTCCTCTTCTGTGTTTCCGTTATTGTGGGAGAATTCTGCCGCATTCGGATAGTCGCTGTACTTATATGCCCATGTCGCAGTGAGCTTTCCGGAAGGGGTTACATCACCGGACACTACATCAGCCAGCGCATGTCCGCCCTCCATTCCAGCCTGTGAGTAAAGGACGAGTCCAAGGATATTTTCATGCTTATCCATAAATGACAGATCGATGACTCCGCCTACATTCAGAACTACTACGACTTTCTCATACAGTTCACAGATCGTATTGAGTTCCTTTTCTTCATCTTTTGTAAGGAGATAGTCACCTTCTTTATCAAAACGGTCTGCTCCTTCTCCAGCTACACGGCTTATAACATAAAATGCCGTATCCGCATCAGTTTTCGTTATTTCCATTCCAACAGGTCGAACGAACGGAGTTGTTGTATAGACTGTGAAGAAATCTTTTCCCTCAGCGTTTTTATTGATCTCGTCTCTCCAATTGTTTCGAGCTTCTGTGAAACGTCTGCTGTAATCCTCGATCCACTCTTCTGTCGTGATCACATATCCTGCGTCTCTGAATCCTTCTGCGATCGTTACGCTGTGTCTCTCGTTTACATCACCTGAGCCTGTTCCGCCCTTTATGGTATTAGACACGCCGGATCCATACAGCGCTACACGGCTTCCCTTACTTATCGGAAGCACATTTTCTTTATTTTCAAGGAGAACGATACCGTCAGCTGCTGCCTTACGGGCAACTGCCATACCTTTCCGCTCCCTCTCTGTTATTTCATTACTCTTTGTTCCTGAATACGGCCTTACTTTGATCTTTCGCATTTCCTCTTCATGCCTTTCTCTTTTTAGTCACGTGCACTCCATATAGATGTATCCCTGAACGCTCGGACAGACACTAAGCTCACGCATTATCCTCATAAACACGGTAAATTCTGCGAAACTCGACGCTTTGCGTCTCAAACAGTTCGCAGAATTTACCTATTCGGATAATGTGTTCACTAAGTGCTGCCGGCTGATTGTTCCTGGATACATCTATACGGATTGCACTCACTTTGTCATTAACAGACATAAACTACATATCTATAAGACGCTCTTTTAACACAAATACCCGTTAAGTGTATCAAAAAACGACGCAAAGATTCATGGCATAACTGCCTATTTTTTGAGCTATTTTTCATCATTATTTCTTAAAGTGTTGTAAATGTGATTACAATTCAACCTGTTTCAACACCTTGTACCTACCTGATCTTCACCTACAGTTCTTCACAGCACAAATGCAGGTATGATAGTTATTTCTTGGAACAATCAGCCGGCAGTTCTTAGCAAATGTGCTGTCCGAATAGGAAATTTTCGCATACTGTTTGAGATGCGAAGCATCGAGTTATGCGCAAATTTCCGTGTTCATGAGGACAGTGCATGAGCTTAGAACTGTCCGAGCGTGGAAAGAAATCACTATCATACCTGCACTGTCCGTGAGGCCATTGAATTAAATCCGCACTGTCACAACAATGCCATGATCACACGGCAGCTCGAGCCTGAAAATCGACCCAATGTCCGTTTGCGAAAGCCTCTCTGCCTTGCAGATTTCCCCGGTAAGCGTATCCCATACCACCGGATCAGAACCTTCAGCAAAAACCTCAATAACTTCCGAAGTCTCTCCATAGTTCATGAAGAGCACACGCCTCTCACCATCTTTCAGATAACGCGTAAACTGAACACCTGTCATATTTTCACCGGTGTGCATGTATGGATCTATAAGGTACGGCGGATATGCCGGATGATAATTCACCGTGCCTTTGGTGCCGCTGACTATCTCCACCGGATGCGGAATAACCTTGCCCAGTGCCTCACAAATCCTGTCTTTATCATCAGCCGCGATGATCTCTATGCTCCCGCTGCCAAAAAGCTCTTCCATAATGCTTCTCACTTCTGCATCTTCTGCCGGAGAAACACCCATGGACGGAAGCTCATCAACAGCAATGACCTTCCCACCGCCAGATGCAAATTTATGTACGAGCCTTGCCACGGAAAGCGGCAATACCTCACACATAGGCAAAAGCAGCGTTGAGAAGATCTGACCACTCTTACTATTCACGATCTTTCCGTCCCGAACAGAAAAATTCTCAACTGCATCCCTGTGTATCAAGTCAAAATCCATATTTGCAGATAAAAGACCGTTAAAGATCAGCTGCAGTTCCTTATCAATATGCACTGCTTTTTCATCATTAAGAAAAGCGCCATACGAAAAAGCATGAGTAAAATTTGTATCCGGAATGTAATGGAGCTGCAAACTCTCCGTAGGCATGTACGCAAGGATATCCGCCTCATACACACCACCGGACATCGCATACTGCAAACGGCGGATCATGGCATTCCCTTCCGTCTGACGATCCCGCTCTCCTTCTGCTGAATAAAAGAAACCATGATTAATGATGGTCTGCATTCCCTGCTGGAAGGCAAAGGTGATCATGCGAGTATATTCATCAAAGGTAAGATCCCAGCCACATCCTGCAAAGATCTCAACGGCAGTCATATCCTTTCCGTAAGAATGAGCACCTGCAGAGGTAAATTTCAAATTAAGACTTCCTATACCCTTTCCCAGATAATCCGCTCCGACGATATCCTGAAAACGATTCTGACGGAGGTAATCACCACTGTACCTCACATGGCCAAAAGGCGTTTCTTCTGCAAGGAGATGTGCAAAAAATTTCAAGTGGTGTTTCTCACACCAGTCATGAATCTCTCCAAAATATCGAGTCTGATAAAGATAAGCAACCGTATCATAGTAATCAACCCTGATTCTTCCGTGACTAACTCCTGGAATGATCAGTCTGTATAATTCCTTTCTGATGTCATATCCATGACGATCCTTAAAAACTTCCGCAAATTCCCTACACCACGGGATCGCATTGCACATACGCGTCTCATCATTAAAAACCGTAGTTATGATCGTTCCGAAATCCTCACCCATCCTCTCATAATATTTGTCATACGTGGATTTAAGAAAGGCTTTTGTCGCTTCTCTGTCGAGGTAATTAACGGATTCATCACCGCCGTTTTCATATCCATCAACACGGATATGCGTGATGTATGCATATGCTTTTTTATCAGAAACAAATTCCAGCTCAGGGCCGAAAATACCGTAAGAAAAAAACTTTACCAGATCATACGCTTCACCGTTTTCGCTATCTACTATATTTATATTAAGCGGTATCTTCGAGAAATCGGTTTTAGAATCCATTCCGAAAAGTCCTGCTCCCTCGAAAGTCAGTAGCTGCGCCCTGAACTTTTCTCCTGCCGGTATTTCCCTGCGATCGATCGTTATATACTGCTCACGATATCTTTCATTTTTTGTGATAGTTTTATTGCAGGTACCTGCCGGCCAGTCGATCTCATCATAGAGCCACATTTTTTCTCCGTGCAATTTTTTGTAATCAAGCACGACCTGCATATGCTTAAACCAGTCATCATCGAGATAACCACCCCTGTACCCTGCGCCATTTTCAGTACGTGCGTGAGGATTAGTGGTTTTTACTCCGATATCCGACTGTAGTTTCAATTGACGAAGTAATTCTTCTTCCTCAAGATCAGCATTCCAGAACCAAAGCGGTGTCTCTGCCTCATCAAGTGTCGTCTCATCCTGCGGATTTTCCCAAATTTTCCTATCCATAAAAAACCTTCCCACTAAAATATCAGCCTTTTACCGCGCCTGCTGCGATGCCGTTTATAAACTGCTTCTGTAAAAACATAAATATGACTATCAGAGGCAGTGCACAGAGTACGCACGCTGCGAAAAGTACATTCCACTGAGCCGGATTTTCCTTATCCCCGAGGAACTGAAGCATAGCTACCGGAAGTGAGTACTGACTCTGCTTTGAGATAAATACCATCGGGTAAAAATAGTCATTCCAGATCCACATTCCCTGTGTGATAACTACTGAGACTGTAGCAGGCTTAAGGAGCGGAAGCACCACGAGAGAAAATCTCTCCCAAAGTGACGCACCATCAATATATGCCGATTCTTCGATCTCAGCCGGAACACTTTTTACAAAACCCGAAAACAAAAATACAGAAAACGGAAGTGAACAGGTGATAAACATGATGACCGGTGTAAATCTGGTATTTGGGATGTTTAATCTATGAAAAGTCTGAGCAATAGGCACGATTACCATCTGAGAGGGAATGATAAGTCCTGAAATAAAGAAATAATAGAAAAACTTCGCATACTTTGTCTTTATCCTTCCGATGGGCCATGCTGCCATTGTAGCGATAAACACAATGACGATAACTGCCAGACCTGTTGTCATAAACGAATTTAAGAGTGTTGCCGGGTAATTCATCTGTGTAAATGCTCTTACATAACTTGATGATGAAAACTGTCTGAAAAGCAATAAAGGAGATGCCTGATTTGCAGGTTCTCTTAATGAACTTGAAAATACGATCACAAGAGGTGTGATAACAACTATGCAAAATACTGTGATCAATAAATATAGAAGTACCACTCTCGGTGACATTTTCATATATGTTTCTTTTTCTCTGTCATCGCTTTTTTTGCTTAAAAATGCCATTATACTTCCACCTCTCTCTTATTCATAAAGATCAGCATGAGGATCGTGATAAGGATGATAAATGCAAATGCAACTACAGAAAATGCACTTGCGCGTCCCATCTTCTGGTCTGTAAACGCTATCTCATAAATCTGATACATGAGTGTTTTTGTCGATTTTCCGGGGCCGCCGTTTGTCATGATAAAGGAATAGTCAAAGGCTTTCAGTCCGTTAATGACAGACAGGATCACGTTTATCGTTATAGTCGATGCGATCATCGGGAGTTTTACGAGTTTTGTAAGCTGCCACTCATTGCATCCATCTATTCTTCCTGCTTCCAGCACAGCTTCATCTACTGTTTGAAGTCCTGCGAGATAGATGATCATTGTTGTACCAAAGCCCTTCCAGACTTCTACAAATGCTATCGCAAAAAGTGCTATCCTGAAGTTTCCGAGCGGATTGAATACCGAACCATCTCCTCCAAGAAGTGTTACCAGACTTGCGATCATACCGTTTGTCGGCATATATACATATGACCAGATAAATCCGACAACGATAGCACTAAACAGAGTCGGAAAAAACGCTGCAGTACGGAAAAATCCCTTCACCCTGATCTTTGTATTAAGTGCGATCGCCATCGAAAGTCCGATAATGTTACTCAGTGCTACCGTCACAACAGCATAGATCATGGTATTTCCTATGGAATTAAAAACTGTTCCGTTTGACAGGATCTTTGCATAATTTTTGAATCCCACAAATTCATAGTTGTAATTTATTCCGTTAAAATTTGTAAAACTATAGTAGAAAAGCTGTAACACCGGATAAATCCAAAAGATCAGGAAAAATGCCAGTGCCGGGATCAAAAATATGAACATCCTGTTATTAAATGTCAGTGATGTATTACTTCCCGCTCTTTTTTTCTTTTGTCCTGCTGCGCTTGCCACTCTGATTCACCTCTCTGAAAAATCTTTCAAAAACGGCAGGACAAAGTGTCCTGCCCTATCATTTCGTATTTGTTTTTATGAGTTACTCATCCAACAGATCTTCAAACTTGTCCTGCATGCCCTGTGTAATATCAGAAACCTGTGTGCCCTGTCCGCCGATCATCTCAGAGAAAAGTTCCTCCATTGTTGTCTCTGTTCCTGCCGGCCATGCCTGATTGCACCAGTGGAATGCCTTGCCGTCATTCATGAGACTTACAAAAGGAGAGTAAAGATCATAGTTCGGGATGGAATCTGCGCCTGCACCATATGCAGGAATAACCTTTCCTGTTGCGAGATATGCTTCCCATACCGGATTTCCATCTTCACCATTCATCCAGTAGTCAAGGAGTTCTTTACACTGATCGATATATTTTGACTCAGAATAAATACTGTAACCTGCGCCGAGGCATGTAGCGGTATACTGCTCGCCTGACTCTGACGGGATAGGGAAATATCCTCTCTCAAAGTTTCCGCCTGCGCCTTCTGCCTTGAGGGCGGATGAATTAAAGGATCCGTCAAATGTCATTGCTGCTTTGCCGTCGATAAAGTCTTGGATCGCCTGTGAGGCGCCGTAACCAAGGGACTGTGATGCATCTATGTATCCCTCATCGTAGAGTGTCTTATACATAGTGAGTACCTTGTCCCAGGTTCCTTCATCTGTGAACTTTGTATCTCCGGTTCTGAGCTGTTCATCATACTCTGCATTCTTGCTGTAAATCTCGTTTGCAGCTATCTGATACAGACCAAACTGGAGCACATACTGATCTTTGTCACCCATAACGATCGGCTGTACACCTGCATCTTTCAGGATCTTGCAGTCTGCCAGAAGTTCATCCCAGGTCTTCGGTATTTCTTTTATACCGTTCTGCTCGAAAAGGTCTTTATTGTAATATGTTCCGAGGATCGATACTCCGCTTGTGGCTGTTACAACATTTCCGTTATAGGTCACAGCTGAGAGGTCGTTCATATTTGAGAGGTAATCCATGTCATTAAGCGGTGCGAGATATCCTGCCTCTGCCAGTGCGTAGCAGGAATTTGAGCCTGCATACATAGGCTGTGTGAGAATGATATCCGGGCACTCTCCGGACGCCAGCTTTGTCTTCAGCGATGTATAGTAGTTATCATCAGGAAGCTTTGTTACTTCCAGTGTGACATTTGGCCACTTTTCTTTGATGAGTCCCGGAAGCTGCTCTGTTTCAAAATCATTATCTGTAGCAGTTCCTGATACCATCATTGTAATGGTGATATCTCCTGCATTCTCTATTGCTTCGTGATCATACTGAGATCCTGCAGCACTTCCTGTTGCTACTGTCGTTACTTCTGCATCTGCTGCGGCTGTAGCTGCCCCTGTTGATTTTGCGGCATCTCCTGCACTGGAAGCTCCGCCGCATCCTGCCATCATGCTTGCAGCACAGGCAACCGCACTAACTACCGAAATAACCTTCTTTGCTTTCATTCCCTGTTTTCCTCCCTTTGAAAATCAATCGTGAATGTTACTCGTGAATTTCTTTCTGAAAGTATGGTATCATTTTCGCAGTGCACTTTTTTTGTGAGGCATAGTATACTTTTTTTAGGTTTTATGATAATAGCATTTACTGTTATAGAAATATCTATATGTTCGGCACGCAGGTAGGCAAAAAATGAAACTCCGCTTAAAATTTTTCATAATATACTCAATACTGTCGATAATACCCATGTTTATCCTGACAAATTACTGCTATCAGCGGTTCAGGGCGATCACCAATGCCCGTGTCGAGGCCTATTCACGCTCTTTTTCGCGTAACGTAGAAAACCAGATAGAAAATTCATTAAATGACATCTCGAACATCCTGAATTACCTGACTTTCTACACAGATAAAGACGGCTCTTCGATCACCGATCAGCTGAAAAAGTTTAATAATAACGGTCTCACCTGGTCCACCTATGATTACTACCTGACTCATAAATACTGCACCGCCGTGTTCAAAAACCTCATGCAGTTAAATGGTTCCGTTCACGGGATCTATCTGTTTTCATCGGAAGCCACCCTTATAGGTTCCTATGGAAATCAGAGCAGTATCATTAATACAGATCACAACATTTCAAATGACATCTGGTATCAGGAGACCTTGAAAACCGAGAAGGATTACTACATAACCACCTTCCTGGACAACAATCTTTTTAGTGATAATAAGCCGTCACTTTATATCGCCCGCCGTATCTATGACGTCTACAGTCACGAATATCTGGGAGTTCTCCTTCTGGACTGTGATCCAAACGTTTTCAATATAGAGAACCTTATCACCATGCCATTTTCATCTTTGGTTTACATAATAAACGAAAGCACCGGTGAGACCCTCTACTCAAACGTAGATACTCTGACCTACAGCAAAGGAAACTTCTTTGATGATGATACCCGAAAGGTAAAACTCAAAATATCGCCGCTCTCACTTCATGTTTCCTTTAATTACAAAAATTTGTACTCTCAACTAAATCCAAACACTTATCTCCTGATAACTACGGGATTCATCCTGATCCTGATAGCGCTTATCGCCATATACATGGTGACCAGAAACCTGATACTGCCTGTAGAGCAGTTATCATGGGCAATGTCCAGGCAGAGCAGAAACGGTCTGACGTTTGTAAATCCATATCCGAAGCGAAAAGATGAGATCGGAAATCTATATCGGGAATACGCCTCCATGCTTCAGAAACTGGATGACCTTATAAAAAAGCAGTACAAAAACAAGCTGATACTCCTTGATTCTCAGATGAAATCACTGGAAGCACGCATAAACTCTCACTTTTTATTTAACACTCTGGAATCCATAAACAGCATGGCAGAAATTGATGACAACGAAGATATCGCTACTATGTCTCTGGCTCTCGGAAATATGTTCCGCTATTCCATAAAAACCCAGAGCGAACTCGTACCTTTATCCGATGAGCTAAAACACGTTGACGATTATGTATCGATCCAGTCCATACGCTTCAGTAACCGCTTTCATCTGATAAAAGAAATACCGGATGAGATCACAGACGAGAATGTTTTGAAACTTATCCTGCAGCCAATAGTAGAAAATTCACTTTATCACGGCTTAGCCTATTGCACTTCCGGCGATGAGATACGGATAAAAGCAGAACATGACGGCTTTGATCTATTGATAAGCGTATCCGACAACGGAAAAGGAATGTCTGCCGATCAGCTTGAGGCTCTGCGATCAAACCTTTCGGAAGAGCCGCAGTTTACAGAGCTCGGTCACAGAAACAACCAAAGCATCGGGTTAAAAAACATCAATAGCCGCATCGAGCTCTACTACGGAAAGGGCTACGGACTCAGCGTAACAAGCGAAGAAAATATCGGAACAACCATAAGTATCAGGATCCCCATGACCTCGAAAGCCGCAAAGGAGTTTACATAATGTATAGATTTGTCGTTATAGATGATGAAGAACTGATCCGTAAAGGTACACTCAAAAAATTGTCACCTCTTATGGAATACATAAACTGCGTTGGTGAAGCCGATAACGGCAAAAGCGCTATAGAACTGATAGAAAAAGTACGCCCGGACTTTGCCATTCTCGATATGCAGATGCCTGTCATGCACGGAATGGAGCTCCTGCCTTACCTCGCAGAAAACTATCCTGACATGGCACTCATCGTAATCAGTGGATACAGAAATTTCGACTATATAAAGCAGGCAATTTCTTCTAATGCAGTAGAATATCTCCTTAAGCCCTTCAGCGCGGAGTCGATACAAAACTGCGTCCGACAGATAATCGATAAATTTGACACTAAAACAGAAATAACCGAGCAGATCCGCTCCTCTGAAGAAGCAAAAGCACAGACTGACTATGACTATGATATGAATCTCCTGCACAACCTTATCTTCGGTTATCATGTTCAGGACACTACTCTCCGTTCAAAGAAGCTGAACTACATAAACAACACTCACAATCTGGTTCTCCTGTCAATAAATTACACAGGCAATACCATGCAGAATGATGTCCAGCGCTGGCTCTCCGAGAACGGATTTGGCGACCTCGCGATCTACATTTCAGATAATTCCGAGGAATCAAAACAGGGATTTATCATACTTTTTTTCCCTCACCAAAATGTTATATCCAATAAAAACCTTGTTAATCAGGTTATCCACTCATTAACCTCATGGATAAACTTTGCAGAACGCCGCCCTTTTATCGGTATCAGTGACGTACACCATTCTCTGTCTGAACTAGAAAGCGCATACAGTGAAACCACCGCTGCCCTTGACGGAAAATCTATAGAAGATACTTCAAACGAAATTTTCTGGTACACAAATAATCCCGATCCTGCACATGTTACCTGGGACAGACAGGATGAATTTCTCTTTCGTATTGAGGCAGGAATGACTGACGAAGTGTCTGCTCTCTGCGATGAACTCTTTGATTTCTACAAAAAACAGCCCGATTTTCGTATTGCCGATATTAAATATCACCTCAGCACACTTACCGAAGAATGTCGGCAGATAATCAAGCGCTATTTGCCGCAAACCCGGATCGAGCAAGAAAGTCACTCTGTACAGAGAGTTGTATATCATATGTTCAGTATCGAAGAACTGCAGACTTATTTCACCCGCTTTTTTTGCAATATCTCCGTCATGCTCCTTCCAAAGAGTATATACGCAGATAATGACACAATAGAAAAAATAAAGATCTACATACAAAATAATTACAGAAAAAAGCTCACTCAGGATTTTATAGCCTCGCTTTTTTATCTGAATTCCAGCTACTTAAGTACGCTTTTCCGCGAAAAAACGGGAACAAAATTTGTGGATTATTTAAATGATGTCAGAATAGAAGCGGCAGAAGCACTTCTGGAAAAATCCTCACAAAAGATCTCCCAGATCGCCTCTGCCGTAGGATATGATAATGAAAAATATTTCTTCCGGATTTTCAAAAAGAGAACCGGTCTCACACCGGAACAATACCGTATGAGACTCACAGGAAACTGACTCTCTTCAACGACCGATTTTTCTTGAAAAGTCGCAGATCGTCCAGGCGGCGCTCATACCAAGAGCGATGCCGAGGGCTGTGAGAAATGTTGCCATTCCATAATTCGATGCCTGACTATACTGCTCCCTGACTATCGCCTGCATAAAGTAAAAGAGCGTACGTCCGGGGATCAATGGAATAATTGATGTCATAAAAAAGACAGTAGACGGAGCCTTGCACACACGTGCAAGGATCTCCGCAAAGATCGCCGTCACAAACCCCGATATCAGGGTTGGCAGAAATACTTCCGTACCGCCAAGAGCAGCCGTTGCCGCGAGATATGACCCCCAGCACAAAATACTTCCTGCCAGCACATGCAAAAAATAGCTCTTTCTTACGCGAAATATAAGGGCAAAGCCCACTGATCCCACCGCTCCGGTGATGAGCTGTATTATCGCATCTCTCATAAAGCCCTCCCTACTATCCAGATCGCAGCTACAAATCCAAGCACAAGCGCAAATGTCAGGAGTATAGCTTCTATGAGTCTCATCGCTCCGGAAATAGTATCTCCGAGCAGAACATCTCTAAGAGAATTCGTAAACATAATACCGGGGATCAGGAGCATGATATCTCCTATCATGATGTGCTCCATGCTGAGTCCCGGAAAGATCTTTGCCGCTACGCATATAAGAAGTCCCGACAGAAGCGATGCCGAAAACTGATAGACCACGTTATTCATGCAGAAAGGCATGAGGTATATCGCGAGGATCCATATAAATACACCGACAACACCTGCCGCTGCGGCATCATAAAGAGAGCCCCCGAAAAATACCGTAAAAAAGGCTGACGCCAATACATACCCAGCAAGCAGTTCTCTTTTCCTGCAGCTGCCTGAGGCTATCTCTTTTATCCTTTCCTCGAGTTTTTCCGGAGGAAGCGGTGAAGAACTGATCTCACGACTTAATTCATTTAATTTTTCAAGCCTCGTAAAATCAGTGCCATTCGCATTTCTGATCCTGCGGGTATGAGTCATCAGCTGACCGTCAGGCATTTCCATCGTGATCACTATGCTCGATGTGATCACAAAAACATTCATATTTGAGGCGCCATAAGCATATCCAACACGATTAAGCGTGTCTTCAACTCTAAAGATCTCCGCGCCGCAGCTCACAAGCGCTTCGCCCATGCATAAAAGCGCATGGACCAGTTTAGTCATTTTTTTACGTTCGTTTTCCATGGTCTTAGTTTAACACAAAATATTTCCTATAAGTCAAAAGAGCAGGGCCTCACGGCCCCGCCCCTAAAAAACTACCCTTAATACAGAATATAAGTTACGTCTGTATCGATGTCCTTAAGCTTCTTTGATCCTGTATAAAGCTTGAGGTCGTTTGTATTGTGCTTTGCACTATGATCTGTCAGAAGTGCGATGTGATTTGAATCATAATATCTGAAACTATATACATCATCTGCGATCACAACAGACTTATTCTTGCTTACCTTGCAGAATGTACCTGCATAATCAGA
>CAMVTN010000063.1 GCA_947170415.1 uncultured Lachnospiraceae bacterium
ATGACCTTACTGACCCTGCTCCTGCTACAACATTCACACACCTTGATGCTACAACGGTTCTTTCCCGTGATATTGCTTCCAAGGGTATTTATCCGGCTGTTGATCCTCTGGATTCCACAAGCCGAATCCTTACACCTGCAGTTGTAGGTGAGGAACACTACGCAGTTGCAAAGGGTGTTCAGCAGGTTCTCCAGCGTTATCGTGAACTGCAGGATATCATTGCCATCATGGGTATGGACGAACTTTCTGAGGATGATAAGCAGACTGTTTACAGAGCTCGTAAAGTTCAGAACTTCCTGTCCCAGAGCTTCTCTGTTGCTGAGCAGTTTACCGGTCTTCCCGGAAAATATGTTCCGCTTAAAGAGACAATTCGCGGCTTCAAGATGATCCTTGACGGCGAATGCGATGACGTTCCTGAGTCAGCATTCCTGCTCGTCGGAACCATTGATGAAGTTTTCGAAAAGGCAAAGAAACAGCAGCACTGAGTCTCTCATTGAAATGAGGTGATAATATGTCTACCTTTCCTTTACAGGTAGTTTCCATGGATGGCCTGGAATATGAGGGAAACGTGCAGCGCATCATGCTCCGTACCGTGGATGGCGATGTCGCCATCCTGGCACGGCATATGAATTACTGTTCTGCCATAGGTATGGGTACTGCAGTTGTTGTAATGGAAGATAATTCCGAGCGCACAGCAGCCTGCATTGGTGGTATGATATCTGTAATGAACGGAGAGTGCCGCGTTCTTCCTACCACCTGGGAGTGGAGTGAAGATATCGACGTGGCGCGTGCCGAGGCTGCACATAGAGAAGCCCAGGAACGTCTTAATAAGCAAAACCTGAGTAAAGAAGCAAGAAATCGGGCTGAGGCGAAACTTTATCGTTCTCTTGTCCGTATCGAGACTGCCGGAAAGAACCATTCTTCATAAGGATGCCCAATATGCCAGAGCTTAAGCTTTTTCGTAAGAGACTAATCCCGGAGGAGTGTATTCTCCTGAAAGATGATGAGATCATCTATTCTGATGACCGCATCATTGTGACCAAATGGCGGACGCTTCATCCGAAGAAAAACTTCGATCATGGAATGTCCTGCTATTTTCTGAAAGAGGGTTATAAGGTCAGCCGCTTTATAAAGCCAGACGGAAACCCGATCTACTGGTACTGTGATATTGTTGATTACGAGTATCCCGATGATACTACTCTGATCATCAGGGATCTACTTGCTGATGTTCTGGTTTATCCAGATGGATTTGTGAAAGTAATGGATATTGATGAATTTGGGGAAGCGCTTGATAAAGGTCTGCTCGATGCAGAAGGTGTTAAGCGCGCCCTTCATTCACTTGCAGCTCTTTTAGACATTATTTATTCAGGAAAATTTGATACGCTGACACAAGAAATAACTTCCCGTGTCGTGTAAATGCAAAACCGGAGAGACTCGCGTGGATATGCGAAATCTTTCCGGTTTACTTTTGTTTATCGCTTTATTTCATCTGCTCAGCCGTCTTCTTCGTCCTCGTCCTCGTCATCTTCATCGTCGTCATCATCGTTTTTCTCATCCGATTTTTCATCGGAATTATCCTCTGATTCCTTCTCCTCTGATGATTCAGAACTCTCTGAGCTTTCTGAACTGCTCTCAGGTGCTCCGGTTGCAGCTCCCGGACCGTCTTTCAACGAATCCTCTGCTGTTCCGTAACCCGAGTATTTTCCTGTCCAATACAGGTAGAATACGTGGTGGCCGATTATCGTTCCCTTGATACCGGGCACGATGGTTCTGAAGAACAGACACTCACCTATATTATTGGTTCCGGCCATTGCCTGCTCCGCAGCCTTGGTACACTCCGAATTTGCTCCCTGTCCGAGAACAATGGCAAATCGTCCGGAGGAAACCGGTTCAAACTGACCTGACTGGTATATTACGCCGGTAATGGTATTCGGGAATGCTCCGGACATTACACGGTTCATTACGACCGCACCTACTGCGATCTTTCCTGCCCACGGCTCACCGCCTGCCTCACACTGGATCAGGGCTGCCAGCATTTCTTTTTCTCCCTTTCCGATAGTTACTTCAGAAAGGCTTCTCTTCTTCATGGAAGCAGAGAGACGTGCCAGCTCTTCTTCCTTTTTCAGCTGATCCTTTAAAGCACTGATGGTATTTTTAGCAGCAATGAGCTTTGCCTCATATGCAAGTGCCTCAGCTTCTGCCTCAGAGATCGCACCGGCATATGCAGTGATCGAGTTCTTTGTAGAGTCTACAAGTTTTTGTACCTTTGCCTGCTCAACCTTTGCGTCTTCATGCAGACTTTCCAGCTCAGCCTTATCTTCCTCGAGCTCAGCCTTCTTCTCTTTTGTATCCTCTACCAGCTTCTCGTATTTATCCAGCATCTGCTCATCGTACTGATTTACCTTTGACACATATTCAGCACGGTTAAGAAAGTCACTGAAATTTGTCGTCCTGAGAAACAGTTCCAGATAATTTTCTTTACCTCTCTCATAGACAACACGGATCCTGGCCTTTATATACTCATACTGGGCAGCCTGCTGTTCCTCGGCTGCCGCCAGAGCTTTTGTCGTTTCTTCTATCTCAGCTTCCTTATCGGCTTCCTGACCTTCGATCTCTGCGATCTTATCAGAAACGGATGCAAGCTGGGTATTCAGGTCACTCAGATTGTTCTGGAGACCTTGTTTTGTATCCTTCAGATCATCTATGCGGTCTGAAGTATCATCGAGTTTCTTTTCTGTATCTTTTTTATTTTGCTGCGCCTCTTTTAATTTTTCTGACGTAGACTTTGCCTGCACCGACAATGCAGAGCTCAAAGATCCAGCTCCCACTGCCGCACACAGCAAAAGCAGCATGCAGTTTTTCAGGAGTCGTTTTTTCATTATACGTTAAGATCCTCTATCGCGTTGATTCGTCTGATATGACGTTCGCCTTCAGAAAATTCAGTTGAAAGGAATGTGTCTGTGATTTCAAATGCAAGACCCGGACCAACAACATTTGCACCAAGTGCAAGTACATTTGCATTGTTGTGGAGACGTGTCATCTTTGCCATAAGCTCGTTTGTACAGATAGCAGCTCTGATGCCCGGAACCTTATTTGCAGCGATGGAAATTCCGATTCCTGTAGTACAGATAACGATTCCGCGGTCTGATTCGCCGGAAGCTACAGACTTAGCTACTGCGTGACCATATACAGGATAATCACAGGATTCCTTGTCATGGCAGCCGAAATCCTTTACCTCATAACCTTCTTCCTTCAGGTGCTCAATGACCTGCATCTTCAGATCATATCCACCATGATCACATCCTATTGCGATTTTCATTTTCATATCCTCCAACTTGATTTTCATATGTGTAAAGCATGTGATCCCGTAGGATCATTTCATGCATAAACAACCGTGATCACCCTATCGATCAACAATCTATTATCTTATGTCCCGCTGCCCTTATGAGCCTGTTCATGATAGCCATTCCCATGACCGGAGTATTAAACTCCTCTGTATAAATAGTTGAAACCCCGAGGTCATCCATGTCTCTAAGTACACGGAAAAGATTATGAGCTATCGTCTCCTCTTTATCACGGGTTCCTACCGTCTCAACAATATCACATTTATAGCGGTGTCGCGTCTCATCTGTCGCAATAACAGCCGTTTTTTCTCCTCTTGCCCTATTTTCCTGTGCGAGAGAATTTATCTTTTCCACGACTTTTTCCTGCGGTCCCTTAACAATATACAACTCACCCTTAGGTGCGTAATGCTTATATTTCATTCCGGGAGCCTTCGGATGTGCATCAGGGCTTACAACGCCTCCTATTGAAGGATCTACGTCTACCTTCCCCAACACCTCTGATAACATCTCAAGATTTATATATCCCGGTCTCAAAAGACACGGTGTTTCACCTGTCAGATCTACTATCGTAGACTCGATACCGATCCCGACTTCTCCTCCGTCTATTATAAGAGGTATAACACCATTCATGTCTTCCATGACATGCTCTGCTGTCGTGCAGCTCGGTCTGCCGGATCTGTTTGCACTGGGTGCAGCGATATACCCGCCGGAAGCCAGGATAAATTCCCTTGAGATCTCATTCACGGGCATCCTTACAGCTACCGTGTCGAGACCGCCGGTTGTTTCAAGCGGAACTATATCTGATTTACGAAATACCATTGTAAGCGGTCCCGGCCAAAACTTCTCTGCCAACTTCCGTGCGCTTTCCGGAATATCGCTTACTATTCTATCCAGAGCTGAAAGCTCCGCTATGTGAACTATCAACGGATTATCGGACGGTCTTCCTTTTGCGGCATATATCTTTTTAGACGAGCCGGGATTCAGTGCATCTCCTGCGAGACCATATACGGTCTCTGTCGGCATGGCAACCAGTCCTCCGTCCTTTATTATCTTTCCTGCTTTTTCCATCAGTGCGGCATCCCTTTCGGGATCACCGTACGCCTTTATTATCTCTGTTTCCATTTCAAACTTCTCACTGACTATTTCCGGAAGCATAAGCTTCTATAAGATTCCATATATCTGAAGACTCAAGACCAAGTTTCCAGAATGCGGCTCCTGCGATATTATTTGCATCCATTACAGAAAACTTTTCTTTAATAGACTCTGCATCCTCAAGCCATACTCTGTATGTGGTATTTCCTGATGTTATCTCTGCATAATTGGCACCTGACACATCATCCCATGCAGTAGACATTCCATGATTTGATACAAAGGACGCTGCCTCGTTCATACCAACTGCGGAAGAATTCTTAACAGTTCCGTTTTCTTCTTCCCATATTCTCGTATAGAAAGGAACACCGTTTATGATCTTTGATGGATCCACATCTAAAATGGTCTGCTCGATACCCTCACGCACAAAATCAATGGACGCTACCGGGCCGGCTTCATCAGAACCTGCTGTATGTTCATCATAACCCATTATCACAACATAGTCACAGACAACGCCCTGAACTTCTCTGTGATACAGCATGGAATATGCCTTAGGAACATAGTTATCTACAGATACTACAAGTCCCTGTGCATGAGCTGCGATATATAGCTCCTTCACAAACTGAGCAAAGTGAAGACCGGTTTCTCCGGATAATTGCTCAAAATCCACGTTAATGCCGTCTGCACCTGATGCAGCCACACTTGAAACCAATGTATTTATAAGTTTCTGCCTCTTTGTTGTATATGACAGAACTTCAAGTGTATCCTCAGTTGCGCTAAATCCGGAGGCATTAAAGTTATCAACTACCGCCCAGACTTTGATTCCTGCATTATGCACTTTACTAACATAATCCGCAGATGAGATATCAGAAAGATTTCCCTCTGTATCCGTAATGGAATACCATGTCGGACTTATGATATTCATCGACCTGTCGGAAGCGATCATACTGTCTATAGACGCATTTGCATCTTTATTTGTAACCTGATGCCATCCGAGTATTATTTTTCCGTCATAGGAAATATTGTCATAATTAAGATCTGCAGCTGTATTTTCTGCCTTTTCTTCACCATCAGTAAATGAAGCCAGGCGCTTATTTCTGATATATCCAACGTATCCATCAGAAGTTTCAACAGTACTCCAGAGATTGTTGGAGCTGATGATCCGAACCTTATCACCTTTTTTTGTCTTGGTGATGACTTCGCTTTTCTTTGAATCTGATACACGGACCGCACTGCTCTTTGTAACATCAGCGGTCGTAACCGTTCCAAATTCTGTTCTGATAACGATCCTTGACGGATTTTCCATAAGCTCACTTACTGTGAGTGATGTATATTCTTTTACAAGATCCAGTGCGATGCATATTTTCCCGTCCTGCTCCAGAAGGTTTGCATCTCCCTCAGCCCACTGCTTTGTTTCTGTTGGTGTGGAATAAAGCAGAAGCTTCTCATTTGAATCGTAATAAAACCATGCATTTAGATTTTCTAATACAAATTCCAGCGGAAGATATATCTTTCCATTCGAAAGTATCGCTGTATCTTCTATATAATTGTCGTTAAATAATATACCGACCTGATTTTCGTCTGTTATGCCAAATAAAGCGTTGCGATCCGCTTCTGTCTTGGATGAACCTATATCATCCAGCGCCCCGCCCTTAATAGCACCTATAATGATCCCTATTATGATAAGAAGTATTATAACGGGAATAAGTAATACTATGATCCTTCCTTTTCTATGTCCATCATGTCCGGATCTGCGATGTCTTCTGTGTCCACGCTTCCTGTTTTCAACACGGCGTCGAACAGTCTCAATGTCCTCATGCTCTATTTCGTTAAGGCTGCCATCGTTAAGCTTCATAAATCACTAAAAACAGAATTTTGTACCCTGCGTTAATTCTGCACCTTTCATAACCTAATTTTCTGTTGCTTCTGCGCATAACCCTTAACCCCACAGTCTAAATATTATAACATATATAAATAGAGAAATAAAAATAGAAACAGTCAGAGAAACCTGCAGTTTTTAAGCTTTTGGGGCGCCTTTCGAAATGCTGCATACGATTCTCCGACCGTTTCTTAATTTTCACTTAATATTTAGGATAACAGGGATCAAAGAAAAAAATCCGATCGTGCTTGCACAAAAAGGATTTTTTATTTGGATCCCGTAAAACATGAGCATGTAGCGTAATTACGCGGAATGCGAGTGTTTTAGAATTGCGCAGGCTTCGTAAGAAGCGGAGCAATTCGTGTTATCATGGTTACGCATATCTGACCATATCATAGCGGATTTCCCTAAGACAGCCCAGGTTATCATGCACAAAGTCTGCCATAAAAGCACCACTCATGCTCATTACAGCTTCTGCAGCCTGTATGGGTGATACCGGCTCTCCCATTAAAAAAAGAGAAATACCACGGTTAACAAAACTCTCCAGCCATTCGATCAGATTTTCAATATCATTAAATTTATACATCTTTCCTACCCTGTTTTTAAAAATCTGCATGACCTTAAGGAACTGTGATATACCCTGCCAGAATCATACAGACGATCATAAGTCTCCTGAACCACAAAAGGTTCCATGAGTCGACACTTCTGTCTCCGCCCGCCAAACACTGCATAGCTTTGGTTATTATCGTTCTTTTATCAATAAAACAGCTTTGGGAATCTATCACCGAGAGGTGATCTGAATAATTATCTGTTCTGAAGGTCTACAGAATACAGACCTGGAAGCCGACAGATAATAAAAGGTCTTTTGATCAAAGACCTGAATGTCTGAAAATGCAGTGCAGCGAAATCCTCCTTTCTTACGGAGTATTGTCGCGCTGACTCACGAGTCGTAATTATACTGACAGCCCTTATCTAATGCAAGTTCATAATTTCGTGCAATTTATGTATAAAGTATACATTACGATTTTTTTACATCCCGCCGATAAAAAGGATATAAAGGAGAACTTTCGTATGAAACCCGCAGTAAATGCGTGTTTCTGATCGTCAGTTTCAAAACATATAAAAATTTAAATAACATATGATTATCTTGCTTGACTTGATTCTCGGAAAAGTATATAAAGAATGGTAATCTGAAAATCATTAGTGAGGGTAGACAACTAACGACCCTCGTTTATCGGTCGTCAGATATATATCAGAAAGGACGTGGTGAGCTCATGAAGATTGAAAAAGTTAATGACCATCAGATCCGCTGCACCCTTACAAAGGCAGATCTCGCAGAACGCGAGCTTAAAATAAGTGAACTTGCTTACGGAACAGATAAGGCCAAGAGTCTTTTCCGTGATATGATCCAGCAGGCATCATATCAGTTTGGATTCGAGGCAGAGGACATCCCTCTTATGATCGAGGCTATTCCTCTTTCCAGCGAGGCAATCGTTCTCATTATTACAAAGGTAGAGGATCCGGAAGAACTTGATACTCGTTTTTCTAAATTTGCTCCTTCGCTTCGCGGTGACGAAGCAGTAGAGGCGGCTGAGGTTCATTCCGGTGCGGATGATGTCCTCGATCTCTTTAGAAAGATCAAGGAAGGTACAGAGGCAGGAAATGATAAGACTGCTTCCAATAAGAACAGTAACGGTAATACGATCCCTCAGACTTCCGGAAATCCGGTTACTGCAAAGCCTGTGCAGAAAAAGGCTGATGAAGTCCAGATAACAGTTCCTGTAGAGATCACAAAGCTTTATTCCTTCAACGATCTTGAAGGAGTTACAAAACTCGGACATATCCTTAACGGATATTACGACGGAGAAAATACTCTGTTCAGGGATCCTGTTGATCATCGTTATTACCTGATCGCCAAGAAGTCATCTCATACTCCGGAGCAGTTCAATAAGATCTGCAATATCATTACCGAGTATGCAGGACCTGAAAAGTTTACTCCTTCAGTACAGGCATGGTACGAAGAACACGGTGAACTGATAATCCGAGATGACGCATTGCAGTCACTTGCAAAGATCTGATAATGATACAAAGCGACCTCAACGGCGCTTATGTGTTGATAAAGAATCCGGCTCTGCCGGATTCTTTTGCGTAAGTGCATGAGCCGAATCGCGCATCGCATAAAAAAACCAGCTGACAAATGTCCGCTGGTTTTTGCGTTTTTATTCGTATTAGTTCGCAATTACTGCTCATCCGGCATAGCATTCATCTGCTGAACCAGATCATCTGCATCGATACCATGAACCATAGCAGCTTCCTCAACTGTCTCTCCCTGTGATGCCGGGCAGCCAAGGCAGTGCATTCCGATCTCCATGAGAAGCGGTACTGCTGACGGCTTAATTCTTAAAACATCTCCGATAGTAGTGTCCTTTGTTACAACACCCATTATTAGTCCTCCTTATTGTAGAGCAGGTTTATATTTAACTATTTTTGTCGTATGCTCTTTTTGACCATAGTTTATGCTATTTTACACTTTGAATTTTTTTCTGACAAGTATCCTTCGTTACAATGAAGATTAAAATTTTATAACTTTTGTCATTCCCTTATATATCAAAAATCAATAAAATCCCGATTTTTTGCGTGAATGTTTTAACAATTAGCACAGCACAACATTCTTGAATTGCTGATGTGAATATATTACAATACGGTATATGACTTAAGAGTCTGAATAGGTAATAATGGCTATAAACTATTAAGGAGGAATTTCAAAATGGCTCATGTAATTGATGATACTTGTGTAAACTGTGGTGCATGTGCATCTACTTGCCCGGTTGGCGCTATCGCTGAGGGTGATGGAAAGTACGAAGTTGACGCTGCTACTTGCATCGATTGCGGTGCATGCGAGGGTGGATGCCCTACAGGCGCTATCAAGGCTGAGTAATTATCAACCTTTATACATTAAGTACTTAAAAAGAGCAGTTCCCGCGGGAGCTGCTCTTTTTTCAACTAATAAGAGGATCCGACAAACGCCGGATCCTCTCTTTTCACAAATTTATGCGTACTTCTTCATAGAAACATCGATCAGAAGCTCACAGAGATCTTCGAAATTCATACCTTCTGCTGCAGCTTCCTGAGGAACGAGACTTGTGGGTGTCATTCCCGGAAGAGTATTTGCTTCGAGGCAGTAGATACCACCATTTTCATCCATACGGAAATCCATTCTTGCATAGCTCTCCATACCAAGTGCGTTATATACATCTACCGCACACTGCTGCATCTCTGCCGTCTTTTCCGGAGAGATGTTTGCCGGACAAAATTCCTCTGTGCTTCCTGCCTGATACTTATTCTTGTAATCGTAGAAACCGACCTTCGGAACGATCTCGATTATAGGATAAGCACGTCCATCAATAACACCTACAGAAAACTCACGACCGGGGATATATTCCTCGATAAGCACATCGTCATTGTACTCAAAAGCCTTGTGAAGACTCTTTTTGTACTCATCCTCTGTCTTAGGGATATAAACGCCTACGGATGATCCACCGGAGCAGATCTTAACTACACAAGGAAGCGCGAACGGGATATCCTCGTTTTCAGAGCCCTTCTTTACAAGTGTCCACTTGGGATTAGGGATACCATTTACTTCAAAGAGAGCCTTTGTATAGAACTTATCCATAGCAAGTGCAGAACTGAGATATCCTGTACCTGTATATTTGATCCCCAGAAGATCAAATGCAGCCTGAACCTTTCCGTTCTCGCCGTCACCACCGTGCAGTGCGAGGAATACGATGTCAGAATGCTGGCAGATTTCTATTACATGAGGTCCAAAATAGCTGTTTGACTGATCAGGTCTCTGTTCCTTGATCTTTTCAAGATCCGGATCAGTATCAGTAATCTCCTTTATATCAGCCGCCCAGTCTCTCTCTGCCTCAAAAAGCAGATCTGTCTCATTTGCGTCCATTCCATTGTAACCATAGAATACGTCCAGAAGGATAACCTGATGGCCCTTCTTTTTAAGTGCCTTATATACCATGGAACCTGTTACAAATGATACATCTCTTTCTGTCGACGTTCCGCCGGCAAGTACTACTATCTTCATGATTTCCTTTCTGCGTCCGGATAATGGACAATTCTTCTCTATTTCTGTCGAATAAACTTTTTTCTAAAAATGATGATCATATAGATCGTCAAACCTGCGAGTGTCGCTGCGGAAAGGATGTCCGCCATATGCTGAAGTTCTGTTCCTGCATAATAAACATGTACACTTGATGCGCCATCAGGATAAACCCTGACCCGACCGTTCTTACCTGTTCCATCAACCTTTAGCTGATTTCCATTTTCATCAGTAGCTGCGTAGCCAAGATAAAAAGTAAATGGAACATCAACATATTTCTCTGTACCGCTGAGATCAGCGACAGTTAATGTGTTTCTATCACGGGTAACAGACAGCGTATTGCTATCAGTATACGCTTCTCCTACATGCTTGCCAATACTGTCTCTGACTTCAACCGTATCCGGCAGCCATTCTCCCGCGATAACACTCTCTGTAAACGGCTCGTAGTCATAGTAATCTCCGGAATAGGAATAGTACTCTATTTCTGTCCTTCCGATGACATTAACCGCTGAAACTACCATGATGCCAAGCACCAACATCAACGCAATGCCGCGATACCTGGTGTTATTTATTTCTTTCCGTTCTTCCGAAGCTTCTTTCACATACTTCCAGCAATAGATCGCACCGCTTACTGACAACAATGCTGTAGCCATGATAAAAAGGCGCCACGGGAACTGAATAGACTTCAGGATATTTGCGAATCTCTTCCATGGAAAGAAACGAGTCGTACAAAGGACCGCTCCCATACCCGCAACCGTACAGGCATCTGCAAATCTTATCAGCTTTTCTTTATGAGATATAAAGAAAGCAGGAAGCAGGAATATAAACGGTGCTATACCGATCCCCGGCCATGCATCCGCAAAAACATCCTTAAATAAAAGAGCTTCAAATGCTACGTCAAACTCTGACTTCGTATACTTAAATACAGTAGATCTCATCTGCTCGATCATCGGAAGCCAGTAAAATGATGTAATCGCCATGCAAATAACGGCAGTTATTGCAAGTTTTATTAAAATCACCGGCTTACGAATGATACGCGGCAGAGCAAAGATGAATGCAACAACACAAAGCGCCAGACAAAAAAGCGTCGATAATGTATGGCAAAGAAGAACTCCCGCCATGCCGATCCCGAGAAGCCACGGCTTCTTAAATTCCTTAAGCGCCAGATCATGCAGACCTGCAATTACTAACGGAATAAAAATGAAAGCAGTTATTTCTCCGACTGCACAGCGAACATATACATCATCCAGATGATACTGGGTAAGTATATATATAACCGCTGCGATCAGCGCCGGAAACTGCTCATTTGTAATCTCTTTTACAGAAAAATTGCATGTAAAAAAGCTCGCTGCGATACACAGTGCTATAAAAATATGGAATGTGGAATTGATCTCAAAGCCTGCTACTCTCAAAAGCGCCGGTATATACAGTAAAAAGTCCGGATAAAACATGGAGCTTGCATATCCTGCGCCGCCAAAAAACAACATGTTCACCCTCAGAAAAGGCAGCCCATTCTGGATCCCAACCTTGAGCGCTTCTATTCGTAACAGATGATATTGAATATCATGTCCCTGTATGCAGTTCACTGTAAAAAGCGGAAGGCATGCAGTTATCATCGTAATGAAAAAAACAAGCAGAAACCGCCTCTTATTCAGCGACGGTTTCTTCATGAATTCTTTCAGATTCATTATTATTATCCTTTCCTTCTGAGAAGCAGGTGGATTTCCGATGCAAATTCACTCTTATCCACTACCATCTGGAGGTCATCCAGCATAGAAAGGAATTTCGGGGCAAAATAATCTTTAAGTGCGCTGTTTCCGTTCTGATCGAGGCTCACGCAAAGCATACGATAGAGATCCATCATATCGGAACCGAACTTCCAGCTGGCAGATTCTTCAAAGCCCATTTCTTCTGCCATATATTTAAGAGATGAATCCGAGAAAAGATGTGTATGTGTGCCGCCGGCATGACGGTTATAGCACTTCTGATGTGATGCCTCAAATACACAGCTCATGGAGAACATCGGCACAGAAAGATATACATACTTTACTTCCGGATTTTTTCTGATGCACTCAAGGATCTCATCAAGGTTGATGATGTGCTCAAATACACCTATAAAAGAAAGAACATTGCACTTTGTTTCCGAAATGATCGGCGCGATGTTTTCGCTGTCAACCTGACGAAGGATCTCCTCACCAGCCATGGTATTTGCAAATTCAACCTGAGCCTTTGAAATCTCGATACCATTTGCATCAGCTCCGAGTTTTCTCATCGCACGTACAAAATAACCGCTTCCTGCACCGTCATCGAGGAGATGTACATCCTTCACCTCGATACCGTCCTCTTTTAAGCTGTCTAAGAGAAACTGTGCCTTCGGAACATATATAGTGTTCAGACGGTTCTCGTACTTCTCACGGTCAGCCTCGGAATAGTTATTCTCGTAGCTGTCCTGTATATATACGCGATTTGCAAAATCGTCTGTATCCTCAAACTCGCTGTTTAAGTGACCGCACTTCGGGCAGAGATAATAGCCCATACGCTGGCTTGTGTAGAGCTTCTCACCCTTTATAGGCTCATGACAGATCTTGCACACGCTTCGCTTCGGTTGACATAACAATGAATCTGCCTGAAATGCCGACATCTCGAGCATCTTGTCGTTATGCTCAAAGAAATCATTTTTTATCTTTACAATGTCTCCTACCGGCTTTCCATACTTTCGGTTTTTCATGTATTACCATTTATCCTTTCTAGGATTCGTTTATGATTACTGATTATTACTTTTTCTTTTTTGCTGCGTTTTTGCGGCTGAGTGCTGCGAGCTGCTGCTGCATTTTTTTCTGCTCACCGATCTTTGCACTCTTTTTCTTTCCAAGCTTTGACACCTGACTCACCTCGATTCTCCGATAGAACTATACAACGAATATGCGATAAAAACAATTTAGAACGGGTTATAAAATCTGTTTCCGTCATAAAACGTATAAATAAGCGCTGCTATAGAAAAAACAACTGCACCAATGATCACTATCCAGTCATTTCTCATGAGCTTTCTCTGCGCATACCATGATCTTTTTTTCTTTTTTCCAAAACCTCGAAGCTCCATGGCATTACTAACCACGTCGATCCTCTCCATTGTAGAAAAAAGAAGCGGAAAGATAATGCTGGACGTCCTTATAAGTCTGTCTTTAAGGCTCGCTTTTCCTGACATCTCGATGCCTCGAGCTTCCTGGGCGTTTCGTATCCTTATGAAATCGTCCTGTACATCCGGAATATACCGGAGCGCGATAGCCACCGAGTAAGCAAACGAATACGGCACTCCCACAAGATTAAGAGATGCTGCAAATTCGCTCGGGTCTGTCGTCACCAAAAAGATAAAGACCGCAGGGATCACCGTAAAGTATTTTATCATTACATTGAGCTCATAAAAAAGCTGCTCTTTTGTAAGATAAATGTCTCCGAAAAGCCTGACCATCTCCGTTCTGCTGCCGTAGATCCCGCATCCCTCATATGGCGCAAAGATAAAGATAAACACAAGGTTAAGT
>CAMVTN010000064.1 GCA_947170415.1 uncultured Lachnospiraceae bacterium
CTGTTCAATCGCCGCTTTTATTGAATCACCGAGAATAAATTCATCAGAATAAGAGTTTTCTGATACTTTTTCTCTATCATTGTCAAAATCATTCTCCGCAGAGGTCGATTCTACATTATTATGTATTTCTCTATTATTTATTTCTTTATCACATCCACATAATAATATGACCGTTGAAAGAATCATTGTAATACACAAAAATTTATATACTGTCAATTTTTTATTCTTAAAGTAAGCTCTCATTTCTTCATGTTCTCCGCATTAAAACTAATCTGGAATATCTATGGAGTCTATTATTTTTGCATTTCCCCTATTCTTCGTTCCGGCAGCTACAAATTCACAAGAACATTGTTGAACTTTAAATTGATCCTTTTCGCATCAGCTTGCACCGCAGCACGTAACCGCTGCCGCAGAGATGTTATCTCTCTCTTTTCTTTCCTTTACTTTTTCAATAAGACACCGGATTCCTTCTTTTAAAAGCGACTCATTATCCATTCCACTCCATATGGCTTCGCCGATCTCATCCGGTCTGAGCTTTTTCCAGAAACCATCCGAGCAAAGTACAAATGCCATATCTTTGTCTACATATCCATGTTCAAATTCCGGAGAGATCTCAGTATTTACTCCTATGCACTGCAGGAGCAGATTGTCCTTATGACTCTGCTCCGCTTCGTGCCGGGTGAGACGTCCCATTTCGACCATCTTCTGAACATAGCTCTGATCGGTCGTCAGCTGTTTCGTTCTTCCACCCTGTATGCCATATATCCTTGAATCTCCTATATTCATAAGGAGATACTCTTTATCCAGGATCAGCAGTGCCACTGCAGTCGTTCCGATCTTTATGTGATTTTCTGCGCCATATCGCAAAAGCAGATGATTTACTTCTTCTGCCATGTTGAGCCATTTATTTCTGATAGTTCCTAGTTTTCCGTTATAATTTCCGACATCCCCAAGTTTTTCCGTCACGTCACTATCCAGTAATTCTCCCGGCATTTCTTCTCTAAACCACTTTTCAAAACGGCGTATGGCAGTCGCAGATGCTATCTCGCCGCCCGACAATCCTCCCATCCCGTCACAAAGCATGGCAAACACTGCTTTTCCATAGGAATGAGATGTATCTGTCTTTATCAGAACGCTGTCCTGGTTGATTTCCCTTACGGTACCGACGTCACTCAGAGCCGCTATTCTGATCTTCATGTTGATTCCCCCTTAGTCTATCTGTGATTTGATCCTTCTCACCGCGCTTCCGTCTACAAAGAATGCGTCGCCCGGTGTATTTTCTTTCTTTATTGAGCGGATCAGGCTCGTTGACAGCTCGATAAACTGCATATCTTCTGCATTTCTAAAGGCGATATGTCTCTTTGTATCAACGAGTGTCCGAACTGCCTTCGGTGCTCTAAATGAAGGTTCTTCCTCCGGAACATTTGTAAAGAGCACACTTACACCATAATCCCTATACTGAGACATTATGCTGTCGAGCATCTCTGCTACCTCATCTTCATCCATAAGCACTTTGATACCAAAAGATGCGTTTACGATGAGTACGAGGAGCGGTTCCTGACTCAGATCTGTAGTTGGATCAGATGCTATTCGGCTGTATCTCTCAACCAAAATGTCATTTATCTCACCGAGCATATCCGAAAATGCTTCCGCATCAACGGCATAACGCGCCGTGCAGCCCATTTCCTCTGCAAAGGAAAGTTCTCTCGTGACATCATCATAAATATAGAGCGTTGAATTAAATGTATCCGTGCTTTCGCCAATATGACGTACGAGCGATGAAACAAAGCCATTACGTCCAAGTTCCTCAGAACCGGATACCGTGAGGATGTTGTTCTTTCTGATATCGATCCATACAGGCTCTGCATCACGATAATTGATACCTGCAAGGATCCTGTTATTTTCAATCTTTGTAGTTCCAAAGGATTCTTCGATATACTGATCAGTTACCTTTTCCGGAACGACAGGAACACGGACCGCGCGCATACCGGCGTATTTCTCGTTGCATTCCTGTACAAAGGCTCTCATTTCCTCAATCCTCTCGATCTCCTTCTCCGCACTAAATGCCAGATAGGTCTGGAACTCCATGATCTCCTTATCTATCTTCACAACTCCGCGTCCCGGCGTGTTGTCAGGTTTTATCGGACATCTGCCGAGGAGTGAGCCATACTCAGCGTCATCATTACAGTGCAGGGCTATCAACTGACCAAAGTTACTTATGAGCTTATATCCAAAGCCATTATTCTGCTGATTTGTAACGAGGAAAGATATACCGTTAGAAACGCCCTCTCTTACGATATTTATTACCTGCTCCTCATCATCTGCATAGGTGGATCTCAACGCCGCATAGTTCTCTATGACTACTATTATCTGCGGCATATCATCAAATCCTGCTTCGCGGTATGAGCTAAAGGAGCTGAGACCCATTTCGGACAGCTTGTCCTTTCTCTCATCCAGGATCTTCTGAAGCATCTGGATCAGGTGATGGAAAGTATCATCTTCTGACAATGTCACTACACCACCCACAAAGCTCAGTCTGCTTAAGTTTTTAAGGATCATGGACGCAAAGTCGCAGATATAGATATTTACATCCTTCGGCGTATATCTCTCCGCGATCCCACGGATAACAGTCTGTATAAAGTTTGTCTTTCCGCTGAGCGCTGAACCCATGAGAAGTACGTGGCTCTTTGTGAAGTTCAGGCTGTATTCATTCTGCTCCTGTCTGGACGGATCATCATAGATACCGATAGGCACGATGATATCCGTAACAGACTCGTCCCTTTCTCCTTTCGGACAGGGAATGACTGCAGAAAGCGGCGGCAGACATATATCCGGGAGTTTAGCGATATTATTTTTTTCGCAGTACTCATGGATATAGTCTACAAGCGCATCCAGCTGAGTCTCGCCGCCTGCTTTTCCGCTGTTTTTTTGCTTATAGACAACCTGACGGCGTCCTGCAAGATCCACTGCATCGATCTCAAACTTTTTCCGGCTGTCTGTACTGTCAAAACGCGCCGGTGCTCCCGAGTACGCCGTCTGGAATAGCTTAAATATCTCGTTATTACCAACCTGCAGATACGCACGACCGGGTTCTTTGATCTCGGCTGCGAGAGGCGAATGAAGCACTTCATTACTGTCGCTCTTATCCTGTACCTTCAGACAAAGCTTAAACTTTGAGTTACTCCAGATCTGATCATTTACCACACCGGAAGGTTTCTGGGTCGCAAGAATCAGATGTACGCCAAGGCTTCGTCCGATACGGGCGGTACTGATAAGTTCCTTCATGAAGTCAGGCTGCTCACTCTTAAGCTCCGCAAACTCATCTACTACAAGGATCAGGTGCGGAAGCGGTACTTCTGCCGTTCCTGCCTTGAATAAACGTATGTAATCATCAATATGGTTTACATCATACTTCGCAAAGAGCCTCTGTCTCTTCATGAGCTCCGCACGGATAGACATGAGCGAACGATTTATCTCTTTACCGTCGATATTTGTTATCGCTCCATTAAGGTGCGGCAGATTTCTAAACTGGTTCGCCATACCACCACCCTTAAAGTCGATGATTATGATACCGACTTCATAGGGATGAAATCTGGTAGACAGTGACAGGAGGTAGGACTGGAGTGTCTCACTCTTACCAGAACCTGTAGTACCTGCCACGAGTCCATGAGGTCCGTGGAATTTTTCATGGATATCAAGCGCAACGACGTCTCCTGCCGCATCCACACCAAAAGGCGCTGCCATGCTTTCATATATCTTTGACTCCGCCCATATCCTTCCGAGATCCAGATCATAGGCACTCATTATGCCAAGCAGTTCAAAAAGAGTGATATTTTTTGTAAGTGTACTTGCGAGACTTACTTCATCTACATATACCGGAGCCAGTTTCAGTGCTGCATTTGCCGCAGCTTCCTGACTGATATGCGGATATGTAAAGTACTGCTTATTATTTCCGTCATTTATCTCCTGCACATAGCCTTCGTTTCTGTCAGGTGACAGGAATATCCTCTCCGTGCAGGCAGGATGCAGACGCTCTTCATATTCTTCAAAAAAGATAAAGTTAAATCCCAGTGCCGACGCTTTCTCTACATAATTCATGAGAGGATGTGAAGCTATTCCCTCCGGTCTGAATACCAGCACTACGAAAGTTGTTCCGTACACTGTATCGGAACTGTTATTTTCCTTTTTTGCACTTTCCCTGTCAGACAGGATAGAGTACAGAAACTCAAGCTCCGCCTTTGTAGACTGAGCATCATACATAAAGAGCCGCACTCCGCTCTTATCCTCTGTCATATTCTGGAACCAGCGTGCCCAGGAAAAGAGTTTTGTATCGCTCTCTCCCATCACCATTACCATTTTTACTTCATGGTAGAAATGCTGGGCAGCTATCTGGATCATTATGTTTTTCGCCATCTGATAGAGCTTTGTCCTGTTTCCGATAAAACCTACCGCATTCTGCTCCCGGAGCTTTATCACTACAGGCATATTGTCGATCTCACGATATTTCTCCGCGAGTTCAACCGGTGCATTCATAAGCACATCTTCTGTAACAAAAAATTCCTGTTTCTTTACATCAGGCTGACATCCGCTCGTCATGCGGCCCTTTCCTATACGGATATTCAGGAAATCCTCATCAGAAATCCGCTTTTCAAAAAGCCTCATATCAAAACGGTCGATCATCTGAAGTTCTTCTTCCAGCGATGTATTTATGAGTTCGGATGTTACCTGCTCTTCATCTCTGAGCTCTATGATCTCATTTTCCTTATTGTTAAGGTACTCTGCGTACAGTTCTTCCCGCTTTTCATTTTTTTCTTTTGTTTTCTTCTTTGTGCGGAAATAGGTGAGGACTGACACTACCGCACCTACGAGCATCATTCCGGCAAAGTAGATGATGTAACCGCCGCCACCGTTTCCGCCTCCCATTCCGGATCTGAAAAATACCATCAGTACAAGCATCGCCACCATGGGAAGTATAGTGAGCAGGAGATTATTTTCCGGAAGTTCCTGTCTTTTTTCCGGCGGAAGTATCTCCGGTTTCTTTTCCGGCATGACATATTTTTGCCTTGCGCTTAAGACAAACTTTGGATATTCAAGGCTGTTGCCGGAGTGATGCACTTCCTCCGTGATCATTTCCGTACGGAGATTTTTATTTTTCGATGTGAAGATCTTTCCGTCGTTATAGTAAAAGATCACATTTCCCAGAGAAAAGAAGTCGTGCTTACTGATCCTGACTTCCGGTTTTCTCGTCATAAAACCGTTCACTCCAACGCCAAAACGGATACCGGCAGTCCCGATAAGGAGTCCCTTTTCATCTGTAGTCACCTTTACAGAGCAGCCTTTAAGCGTCTCATCCGGGATATAGATCGTATCATTTTCCATTCCGCCTATGGTAAAAGCAGTACTTGTCGGCGTGATCATCAGATCATAATTATCCTGGACCATGCTGAAATCATAGGAAAAATCAATAAACAAAAACGCACTATCCATGCCGCTGTAAAGGATTGCCAGGTGATCTCCCGGTGTCATACGGCGTACATACTCATCTATCCCCTTATCCGTTCGAAAGCAGATTCCACCATCTGCCGACGCAGTGAAGATCTCCTTTGTTCTGGAGATCTTTATCTCAAAATCCGCATAAAACTTTTCACGTACAAACTGTATCCTGTCATCCTTACGGGTACCGATCGTGATCTCATTAAAGTCCGGCTTCAGACTGACTTCCTGATACATGTTGCTGCCGTAGATAGTTATCTTATAATTCATCATTTCGCAGCATCCTTCTTTCCGTGGTCAAAAATCACTCTTGTGCCGTCATGTATCCCAAAGTCTTCAAGCAGACTGTCCCCCCTTAAAAGTCCGATGGGATTTTCACTCCTCATATAACATTCCACCGGATCATTCATATCGATCCTGAGTCCAAACCCCTGATTTAATGCATATATCATCTCATTTGCAGTGATGTCCAGCGGCAGATCCAGGTCACACGCCCTGTCCCCTGTACTGAATATCACTGTAGCTCTGCTCTTTTTCATTTTTCCCTCACTTATATTGTTAAACATGCCTTTAGTCAGTATATCAGAAAAAAGTTTACAGTTCACAGGTAGCAGGAAGCGCTACGCCGCTGACTGCGTAAGAAAGTGATGTGGGTGTGAGCGCATTTTTCGCCGTAGGCGAATTCTCATAAATGCGCGAATTCGTTACGTGAACGAGCTGTAAGCGAGAGAACGGTAACGAAAAAGGCGTATTGTTCTTATTGCGAAACAATACGCCACCTCATTATGTAAACCCTCGTATTTCTTTATCAATACTGACCTGCCGCTCTCATGGCGAGTACGACTACTTCAAGTGCTGTAAATGCTACCATTGCTCCCCAGATCTGAAGCTTTGTAAACGGGAGTCTCAGTATTTTAACCGCAGCTCCTGCAACAACCCTCTGGAGCACTACGCCTAACCCAAAAACCATGCACCATACCAGTGAATAATAAATCAGAAAAGCAGCTGTATTCATAAAAAAATTCTCTCCTTACGATAATCCCTGTACATATCCACCAGCAGTCAACAGTTCCCACTGCCGGCTGCTGAATGAATGTCTCTCTCAGTTCTTTTCAGAAGATCCTGAAAAGTACTTCCTCTCTCTGTATAAATTATAGCAACTGCCTTCTTATAAAAAATGCCCTCAGCACCACTTTTTTGTGCTGAGAGCCACTTTTTCTTTGATAACATGTGTTATACTGTATAAATCACGTACAATGTACAGTATTATGTGTGCATTATGCAAAATACTGTATCCACAAACTATCACACCACTGCCTGCGCTGTTTTCTTCATGAGATTTTCTACCCGGATCTTTTCCAACGTCATCTGCTCCTCTGCCTCTTTCACGTATTCGCAGACAGGGAAACGGATGGAAAAGTCCTGCTCTTCGAGATAGTTCGCCTTTTTTACATCATATCTGGAGCAGACTATATAGCCATCGCCATGAAAATCTCTTAAGTTTTCATTTAAGAGCCTGAGTCTCCTTGATGAATACTCTGTCTGATCGGCTATGAGTACCAGATACTCCGCTGCATTCATGCAGGCGATCTCATCCTCTCCCGCACTTCCGGGCAGCTCTACCACGATGTCATCGTAGTCATTTCTTCGAACCAGTGCGGTTACAAAATCCATGATCTTTTCAAGAGTGATCTCGCTGGACGTCAGGAGATGCTCGGCAGGAGGCAGGTAGTCCAATCCCTGTGTTCCGGCCCCCACCAGTATTTCCTCTGCCGCTGTCCCCGGATCTGCTGACAACAGTACAGCCATCTTTCCCTGCATATACACAGGATCTTTTAGATAATACCCAAAGTCCTGCATGGATTCTGTATTTATATAGAGTGTCCTCTGTCCTGCACCCGCCAACGCAGATGCTAAACCGAGGCTCATCAATGTCTTTCCGCAGCCGCCTCCTACAGAAGATGTGTAGATCACGGGGATAGATTTCTTCCTGACTGCCATTTCTTCGCGCAATAAATGCGGCTCTATCCTCTGCAGTATGGCTCTGGCACCGTCATAACGACTCACTCTGTCTCCGCCGGATTCCTCTGCGATCATCAGCCTCTTTGATTCCGGGAAATACTCCGCAACCTCCGGCAGCAGCATCTCATCAACTATGCAAAAAGAAATGCTGTGCGGTGTACTTAGGTATTCCGTTAAGTAGTCTCTGTCCGTGATTATCTGGAGCGTCACTTCTTCCCGAAAAGCAAAGGCAAGCCGGGACTCTATTCCTGTCACATATTCCTCATTTAAGGAAATAACGAGTACGGTTTCCTTTGCCATTATTCAAACTCCTCCCTTACGGTAAATTCCACGTCCGCGAGTCGCACACGGTCTCCATCATGCACCGGCACTGCCTCCTGTCCGACAAGCATCCGGTCATTTAAGTAGGTATGATTTTTGCTTCCGAGATCCGTTAGATAATACTGAGCTCCCTGACGGAAAAGTCTGCAATGCCTGCGGCTTATGGCACTGGAAATATTGAGCACTCCATCACACTGCGGATTTTTTCCGATCACAAATTCCGCTTTCTTCACATAAAATGCAAAGGAACCGAGCATACCACTATAGCGGAACTCCAGATTTTTAGCGCTTCTGACCTTATGTCCGAATTTCTCACGGATAAATCTGAATACTTCCTCCATATCTGTTTCCGGCCATGCGCTTATACGTGACAAAAGGAAGCGGATACGCTCTTCCTCATAATTTGGCAGGTCTCCAAGCAGTTCTTCCAAAAGTATATAGAGACGCTGTCCCGGGGACGACTGATCCTGTACCTGTATAGGGCAATACAAAAACATCGCCTTCCCTCTGGACGGAACCGTATAGATCGTGTCCATGGAAAAGCTTATATATTCACGCTTCAAAAACTCATTCTGCTCAGTTTCACGCAGGATATCCGCAAGCGAATCAAGCACCATGAGAACTGTTCTCCCCGGATCATTCTCCATAGCAGTCCTGAGACTTTCTTTTTCTGACGGAACCTCAAAAAGCAGGCGTTCTTCTTTATTAAAAAGAATACGCCTGCATGGCATTACATTCGGTATGTCCATTTTTTTCATGATCCTGTATCCGAGAAGAGAAAAGCTGTCCTGATCTTCCGGGACAGCTGTAATATGTGATTCAGATATATTTATTTTCACTTTGTAAACCTTTCTAAACGTGCCTGCAAACAGAGAGTCTCTGTTAGATCAGAGACTTATCCGATGACAGCAGTACGATACTCCGCTCTCCATCCTCCAATACACTGGTTTCCTCTGGATCAACACTTTTTCCCGGTGTATTTATCATGTTCTCCGGAAGGATATCCGTTTCGTCATCACTTCCGTCAGTAAGAGCCAGAGTCTCGCCGGAATCATCATTGGGCTTAGGGCCTCCCGAGGTCGTATTCCAATAACCATCATTTTTTCCATCAGATGAACCGCTGAAAAAATACGGGATATCGCCAACACCGCTCATGCCTCTCATGTGCCTGCGTATCTCCCTTTTCATAGCCCGACCCGTGATATTCCTTATGATATGCGGAATCCTCAGCGCAAAACAGAGTATGACTGTAAGCACCAGAAAACACACGCCTATTATCAGGCAAAGCATCGACGCTTTATTTAATTGTGTTAGGTACTCAGTTCCTGTCATTATCTATATAACCGTCACGTCTCGTCGCGCAATACACACACGTCCACGTTCAGAAACTTCTCCAGTTTCTCCTGAACCTCGTCTTTTACGCGTCTCATGACTCTTCTGCGCTGGACTTCGTCGTCCATATCTCTGTACTGTCCTTCATCATTATATGCGGGCACGCTGAAAACGCCAAGTATTAATGTCTTTCCATCTACTACTACCGTTCCGTCATTTTTAGTCTGAATCTCTATCCTTGCCCTTGAGTTCTCGGGTGCAGATGCCAAAACTCTCTTATAGGAATTTTTTACGATCATACCTGCTCTGCGTATCAGAGCAGCATTTTCTTTATCCACGAGACACATGGAAAGTGTACGTTTCTCCATCTCCGAAAGTCTCTCGATATGTATGAAGTTTCCTATGTAAAAATGATCGGTCCCATTATAGGAAAACTTCTGATAAAAGCTCCGATGATCGTATGGCAGCGACATCCATCCCTTGGCATTCATGCGATGATTCAGAAAATTCAGCCCTGTTCCCGCTGAAATATATCCGAAAAAAAGATATCCGTAAAAAAACTGCAGCTGCATAAACCGTTCTGACATCGCCGTACGGTCGTCAGGCAGATAATCACCATTTCCCTGCAGAAGCTGTTTTAATTCAGATAATTCCGGACTCCGACTTCGTTCATAATCCTGCCAGAATCTATTTATCATATTTCTTTAATTCCTCAAGTTAACTGCGCGCAGTTATTCAAGCGAAATCGCTCCCAGTGCTACAGATTCATCAGGTATTTCTATATCAAAGATCACACGGAGCCAGTCCGTATATTCCTTTTCTCCCTGATCTGTATATGCGTCTGATACTGCCATCGATATTTCCCGGCTTCCCTGCGATGTATTTCCCATGACAGGCTCATTACTTTCCGCCATATCCAGCAGTGAATCAGGATCATACTTCTTGTAAATATCTTCCGCAAATTCCAAAAAATCCTGCAGTCGCTTCTGAGTCTTTTTAATGATGCACCTGTTTCCGGCGTCTCTCCAGCCGCACAGCTCGTCAAATGCATCATAAACTCTTTCCGCATGGGGCACCGTAAATGAGCCATAGGAAGAAAGTACGTTATTTAAAAATTCTGCAGTGTCTGACACAGCATCAGCGCTCTCTCTATACTCCTCTGCGTCTTTTGTAAACTCTTTGCAAAGCTCATTCAGCACTTCTTCAGAGATCACGGCATTTCGCTTTTCCGGCATCCTCTCCAAAAATGCTGTCTCTATCTCTGCCATACAGTCCGCTGCTGAGCGTGCCGCTTCCTGCAATTTTCTAAGTTCGCGGCGTTTCCCTTCCACCGCTTCCTGTGCAGCTTCCGCTTCTTCACCCTGAAAAGCATCAGAAGACAGAAATGCTGCAAACGCACTGTTTCCATCCTCGTTATCGCTGTATCTGCGGAGAGCCTCCACACTCTCATGCAGGTACTGCTCATTTTCCTTATTATTCCAGAATGACATATCCCGGTATTCTGAATTATCAGCCCTCACTGCTCTCTACCCCCATCATAGCCTTCTGACAGCTTTCGATCTCCTGACGTATCTTATTTGCCGCTGCTTCCGTCTCCAACAAAAGTGTTTCCACATCACCATCCACGGATTTCATCTGTGCGATGAGATTTTCTCTGCCGTCTTCTGCCTGTTCCTCATAATTTCCGGTCCACTGACCGTCCCTCGTCAGATCCTTATTAATATTATCGGTTCGGATCCTGTCCATCCTTTCCTTTTCTTCAGTAAGGATATCCTGTGCTTTTTTTATCATTATAAGCAAAGAATTTAAATGCTCTAAATGTTTTGCGCGACCCGCATTTGTGGAAATGTCCATTGTATCTTCCTCTATGTATGATGCAAGTATATCTGATGCTGCCATTTCCCACCTCTTTAAAATCTGTTGGGCACAGCTTCTGCCTCCTCATACCTCTGAGCAGATGCTTTGAGTGCCGGTATCAGTTCATTATCAATATCGTCACGATACTCTGATGTAAGTACTGCGATCCTCCGATTTACCCTCGCGAGTTTTTTCATGATATCATTTCCGGCTTTCGGCTCCATCGTCGGTTCCTTTACGACAGGGATGGAATCACTGATCCTCTGCACCAGCTGCGCGTATTCCGTTTTTTCGAGATAAACCTTATTCATTCCCCCAACTACTCCTTATAAACATTACTTATAGACTTCTCCGCCAGAACTATGCCGTCCTCAAGCTCTGTTACTTCATCCTGTACTTTTCTGTCATTGATCTCCGACAGATCTTTATTTATATGATTCTTTATTCCCTGCAGGAGTTCTGTCATCTCTTCCTCTGTGACACCGTCATCTCTAAATTCCGATGCACAATCATATATCCGCCCAACAGTCTGCCTGTAAACCATCACTGCGGTAGTCGGATTATCTTCCGCTGTGATATTTCCGCTTGCCACAGCTTTCAGATCATCGAAATAATCCCTATAACTCGCCTTTACATCTCCCGCTCTGTCTTTCACGCCTATCTCCGTGTAGTACTCGGAAATATTCATAAGCCGTCTTGCACGCTCAGCCTTGTTCTCATCAAGAAAACTGCTTTTTTGTGCTATATCAAGCCATTTAAGAGCTTTTCCCGGATTGCCAACGCCCTCATAATCATAAAAATATGCGATACCATATTTGTATGAGACTTCCGCAGCCGCCGCAGGATCATTCATCAGGAGATCTTCATAGCAAATCCCATCCTCATTTTCAGAGATCAGAAGTGTTCTAAATTCCTCGTCTTCCGCTGATGAAAATTCATCATCTGCGAGATAAACCTGATCCATAAGCTTTATCCAGGGTTCTGCCGCGTCAGGATGCATATGTATCGCTTCCTTATATCCCGTCAGTCTGTCCTCAGGATTTTCCGCGATACGAGCGTCATCAATATATTTTTTATAATAACTCTCTCTAAGAGCTGCTACCTGCATCTTAAGTATCCCGCCAAACGCGAGGAATCCCATAGCCGCTGCCAGAGAAATAGAAAAAATAATGAGCTTTAATTTCTGTCTCTTCTTAAATTCCTGATTCAGCTCTTCATAATGTTCCAGCGCATACCAAACCTCAGCGCATGACTGATACCTTTCCGCCGGATCAGGTCTCGTGCACTTCCAGATGATCTTTTCCAGTCCCTCTGAAAGAGTAGGATCGATCTCTCTTATAGGTCTCATCTCATAGGGCGGGTCTGCCGGATTCTTACCTGTGACCAGATGATACAGGGTAGCTCCCAGGCAGTAGATGTCTGTTCTGGCATCCGTCTGTCCCTGTCCTCCAAACTGCTCCGGCGCAGCATAACCTCTCGTACCGAGCCAGGTAGTATCACCCTCGTTTTCTTCTTTATATTCTCTCGCAGTACCAAAGTCAATGAGTCGTATCTGACCGTTTGGCTGGAGCATGATATTTCCGGGCTTCATATCTCTATAGATAACATGCGGCTTCTGAGCATGCATATAACTCAGCACGTCACAGAGCTGCTTCGCCCATGATATGACATATTCCTCCGGCTGGGCGCCATAGTCATCGATGGCTCTTTTCAGAGTATTTCCCTCGATATAATCCATGACTATCAGAAATCGTCCGTCTTCGTCTATTACATCAGCGATCCCCGGGAGGCACGGATGTCTGAGCAGCCTCAAAATTTCTATCTCGGAACGGAGACTCTCTCTCAGCACATCATAATTTCTGACATTTTCACGGCGGATCTCCTTGATCGCCCACTGGCGGTTGGCTCTCTCATTCATTCCGAGATAAACCGTACTCATGCCGCCTTCGCCGATCTTATTCAGGATCTTATATTTTCCTCCGACTATCGATCCGATCTCAAGCATTTCTAAATTCAAACTCCTCGTTTGCGATACGGATTACGTCTCCATCTCTGACCCTGCGTTCTTCTCCCGGATTTACACGGCTTCCATTGAGGAAAGTACCGTTAGTGGAGTGCATGTCCTCGATATAGACACCGTCTCCCTTGCTCTTAAGTGCAGCATGGGTACGGCTCACCGAACTATTGTCACTAATGCAGTAATCAACATGCAGGCTGTCCTTTCCTATGCGAAAGATCTTTCTGCTGACAACGATGTTTTCCCCACTTCTCCTGCGGATCAGCGTACCGGTCGCCACAGCCACCTGCACAGAGTCTCCTCCAAGGATAGAAGTCTCATCCCCGGGCTCCGGCATGAGTACGTTTGTCTCACCTTCTCCGGGCTCCTCAGTCACGAGGTTCTGCATATTTTTTACCTGCTCATCTATATTCTTTTTCTTCTTTTTTCTCTCTTCTGCTTTTTTCCTGCGCTTCTCTGCTTTTTCCGAGCTATTTCCACCACGCACCAGCATAATGATCAAAATAATGATCACCACTATCAAAAGCAGGGATATTCCACAAAAAATTGCAAATACCAGAGTAGGAACACCGAAAATACCGTCTTTTTGACTATTACCTATCTGATTTATGCTGACAGAACCAGGAACAGGCTCCGCACTCGGCACATACTTCTCATAAACAATTCCCAGTGCATCGAGAAGCTTTGTAAACTCAGCTGATTCCAGTGAATAAAAGTAGTTTCCGTCAGAATCCGTAAGCACATTCATACCGATCACTGCGCCATCAGCATTGAGGAGCGGACCTCCGCAGTTTGCTTCTGTGACTTTAGCCGTATGCTGG
>CAMVTN010000065.1 GCA_947170415.1 uncultured Lachnospiraceae bacterium
TAGTACTATCAGAAGCTCCGGTGGTATTTCCGCAGCCGGCAAGAAGCATAGTACTGATTAAGCAAATGATAATTGTTACAAATGTTTTTCTCTTCATTTCTCGAAACCTCCCGCGCCTGCTTATTACTCAGAAACGTATCGTATTTCCCCTTAATCTCCTGAGCATCCGTAACAACGGTAAATACATTATTCCTGTACATTTCTCCGTGTGCGTTTTTTAGCTCATTATTATATATGTTTATTTTCGGAACTAATTCAGATTAAAACGAGAGAAAATCTGCCTGAATAGAAAAAAGTGGTTGAAAGCCCTTAAAAATCATGCTTTCAACCACTTAATAACTAAAAACTGTTTCCACCTATGTCACATCATCAATATCGCCATCAATTCATCGTTCAAATATTCCTGCAATATCCTATCAGCATCCACATTCCCAAAACCGTGATAAAACTCCTCTGCGACGCCTCCGGCGATTGCTCCTAAAGTATCACTGTCACACGGAAGACTAAAAACATTTCTGATGAAAGATTCGTAATCGGTGCTTTCATAAAAGCATCTCATAGCAGCCGGAACTGAGCCCTGACAGCTTACATCCCATTCATATCTAGGACGCATTTCTTCAAGCGAATATCCTATACTGTACTCATAGTCACTTACCGGATATTCTTTCAAAACATAATCAAAAATCTCTTCCTTGCTTCTTCCATGCTTGGCCATCCAAATGCAGGTAGATGTGACTACAGCTCCTTTTATACCTTCCGGATGATTATGCGAAACTGAAGCAACATCAGCAGCTGTTTTCTGCATCGTTTCGTAATCCTCAAATGCCTCGCCAATGTATGCTGTTCTCATCGCACTTCCGTTTCCCCAGCTATTATATGGTTCGTGGATTGGTCCCATTATCCATCTATAAAATGAACCGCCATAGCCGCAATCAGGATATTTCCGTCCCACTTCAACCATAGTTTCAACAAGATCTTTTCCTTCCACAAACGCTTTCTTAACAGCTAGTGTCATTACAGTATCATCCGTAAATCCGATAGGAAGGCCACTGATCAGCGGCACATTCCTCCAATCCAGATCTTCAGGTCTGGTAAACTCATACTGTGAACCTAAAATATCTCCTAAAATCGCTCCTATAACTGCCATATCAATTATCTCCTTCCTCTGTTTCCACGTCTGCGGTAATCTTCGTTAATTTCATCACACCATTCACTATCAGCAAGATCTCTAGCAACAGTCTCCGCACTTTCAGACTTCATTACGGAGCATACTGCACGTGTCACACCTGCAAATACACCGGTTGTTCCAATCCCATCACATATGTAGTTAACAGCCCTATCCTTGCGGATTCCATATTTCTGCGCTTCTGCATAAGCATCTATATTGGCTCCGATGAAAATAAATTCCCATCCATATTTCTTCTGCTGCTTCTTGATCATCCTTGCAATCTTTTCACGAGAATACTTTCTGCTCGCATTTTCCATGCCGTCAGTAGTTATCACAACGATCGTCTTTTCCGGTCTGTCCTCTTCTCTCGCGTACTTATGAACATTTTTGATATGATGGATTGCTCCACCTACAGCATCGAGAAGAGCTGTACAACCTCTAACAAAATACTGTTCATCTGTCATCTTCTCGATCTTTTCAATCGGAATCCTGTCATGAATAACTTCACATTCATCATCAAAAAGAACTGTGGATACGATTGCCTTTTCTCCGGTTTTCTTCTGCTTCTCCATCATGGAGTTGAATCCCCCGATCGTATCTGCTTCAAGGCCGCTCATTGATCCGCTTCTGTCCAAGATATATATTATTTCTGTTAAACCTTTACCCATTGTCATTTACCTCCGACTTAATATAAATCATCCGGATATCCTTTACTCGAAGCGCTTCTTGTTTTGATGATCATATGATACCAACTGAGCAAAGAAAAAAGGTCAACCCGAAGGCGACCTTTTTAGTTAACCGCTTGAAAGCGGATCCAGTCCGTAATCAAACAATACCATATCTATTTTTATAACACTGTAATTTTCATGCTCTATAAAATACTCTACAACAACATCCGTCTGTGAAATAGGTGACAGAGCATATCCGGCAAGTCTTAAGAAATCAACGGTTTCATCCATGTTTAATCGTAATCCCACTGCAAGAGAAAGTACCTTTCCCTTTGAGGGCTTTACCTGCCCCTTTAAGAGTTTTGAAAAATACTGCTTTGAAATATTTGCCGATGCGTATACTTCCGAGTTCTTTAACCCTTTTTTGTTTATCAACAATTGAAGATGTTTTTCAAATGACTCCTTATAAATTCCCTTTAAAGCATCGTCCAAAGAAACAGTCGACTTTAAAGAAACTCTCCCCAATGCACGAGTTGCACTTCCAGTAAATGAAAAACTGTTATTTCCGCATCTATCAGATGAATCATCTGAAGTAAAACGCTCGCTGTCCTCATCAAAACTTTTACTCTGATATTCCTCAGCAAGCGTATCAGAGACATAGTCATCATCTATGTAGCTGTGAACCTCTTCTCCAAGTTCACCCGATATTTTTACCGATTCCTGACCGAATACAACAAGATAAATATCAATATCATATTCCTGCAGAAATCTGGTAAACGCATCTACCGCAATCTCCATCCCAAGTTTTTTAGGAAAACCATAGGTTCCTGTGGCAAGAAGCGGAAACGCTATTGATTTACAGTTATTATCAGCGGCAAGCTGCAGCGACTTATCATAACACTGTCTTAGTATTTCTGCCTCTCCCTGATTGCCGCCCCACCACCAAGGACCGCTCGCATGGATAATATATTTTGCATCCAGATTAAATGCCGGAGTGATCGCAACTTCTCCCGGTTCCAGTTTTCCAATTTTTTGACGCTCACGAAGAAGTCTGTTCTCTCCGGCAGCTTTATATATGGCAGTATCAACACCGCTTCCAACTGCAACATCCGGGTTGGCTGTATTTACGATAGCATCTGCTTTTACCTTAGTAATATCATTCCTTATTATCTGAAATGGCATAACTCTCCCCTTCGTGTAATTTCAAAGATGAACACTGTAACCGTTATCCCACTTTATTAAGCCCCCACTGAAATACAGTATCTCATAATCGTCACTGCCACAAGATCTTTACTTTATTAGACGTCACATCACTATTAACAGTGCCAGCAGCATGATCATACTGCTGGCACCCTTAAATATCTCGATACTATTCGTGATTCTTCCCCTGCTCAACAGCTTTCACTTCATCTTTCGAAGCCTGTTTTAAGGAATATGTATCAAATATCGGCTCATCCGGAAGCTTAAGCTCTATCGAGTTTATCTTGGAAATCTGTCCCTTTCCGGACTTCATGACAATATCAAATACGTGCCCTCCATGTTTTTTGTCATCTGAAATAAAATGCAAATGCCAGCCGGAGGCATTTATCCCATCCATATAATCAGGGAAATAAACACATACAAGAGTTCCCTTAGTCTTCTCAAATTTGAAAGCCTTCTGAGTTTTTCCAAGTATGGTTTTTAAATCCACATGCACAGACTCATAGCCTGATTCAGATCTGGCGTCGATCATTTCAAATTCCCCGTCGATACGTGCCATATGCATACTGTTAAGGCCAAAGTGGGAATCAATGATATTATTGAGTTCTGTCTTAAGTTTCTCTATATTACTTGTATAGAGAAATTCCACAGGAGTGCTGTCATTCATCGTACAAACAGTAGAAAAAGGAACGCCCCGATCCGGTTCAGCCGCTACGACATCACCATTCTCCATGGCTCTGTAACAAAAACCATCAAGAACGATCATTTCACCATCAACATCCGTGAATGTACCGAGTCCGATATCGCCGTGGTCAAGCAGCTCCGATACGGATATGACAGCCCTCGAATATCCGAGCATCAAGGCCTGCAAAGTTGACACCTGATACATTTTCATCGCACTCATCTGTTTTTCCTCCGAGCATCGTATTATTCAACCCGTTCTATGAACAGATCCTTCATACCCAGTTCTGCCAGCTCATCCCGCATTGCAAGTATATATGACGTATCATGGAAGCCTTGATACCAATTGATATAGAAGATGTCACCAACTTCTGTCATCTGCAGCATGACGCCCTTTTCCTGCATGGCATGATGTGCAGTCATTCTGATCCTTCTGCCATATTCACCCGTGCGAAGTGTACCAACATAACTGACCATGATACCGACACCGTTTCCTGCTTTACTTCTCTGTTCCATAATGATCTTATCCAGCGCACCATGGGAAAAAGCTTTGGAATAGCCCTCACAAACGCCGCGATAAACACCTGCAAGAGTGCGTATATTCTGCTCAGAACCAAATCCCTTCATAAAGCTCCTGTAGTTCTGATTCAATTCTTCATCGCTCACGGATGCAAGATCCGGTGCCTTAAAGCTATACTGGGCATGCACCACCTGATGAAGAAGGGAATTGTGGTTTCCCATTACCTTACGTATGCTGACAGGAGTCAATATCTTGACCGGAAGTGTGTTTTCAGGATGTACCCTCTGCAAAGCCTTCGCCAAAGTCACGGCGAGAAGCGACATAGGACTTCCTCCTAACTTCCCTGCATTCTTCATCAACTCCGTACTCGACACAGACAGACAGTACGCGCGGCAATCTGCCTTTTCAGCAAATATACCCTCCTTTGGACTTTCCGGTAATGCAAAAGTATCCTCTACTGCTACTCCGCCCATCATAGCGGTCGGATCGATCGCATCTGCCATAAGGTATGCATCTTCATCCAGTCCCGTCACAACGCCATCCTTTTCGGTAAAAATACCCTCGGGAACCGGATGATCAACACCGTCCGCCAGACAATAATAGTGATAGAAAAAGGTCTCAAGTACCTGCTTAAAACCGGTTCCGTCAAACGGTACATGGTCTGCGTAAATCCAAAGGGTCTTTCCTAGATAACCGAAGGTTACCGTATGGAAATTACCGGAGCGTTCAAATGGTTCAACCACTTCTCCCGTCTCTCTGAAAACGAAAGGCAGAGGATTTTCTGTCATTACGAGCTTCCCATATCGCGCGACAACCGCATAGCTTAAATATGGATATACCTTCAACGTTTTATCCCATGCATCCCTTAAAACTTCGTCCCTCACAGATTCTGCGAGATCGAAGCGGTACGTCATAAAGAAAGCTTTATTTGTAGGATACGTAGCCCTGGCAAACATACCGGCCGTAACAGATCCGACTTCCTTCCATTCCTCTGTCACCGGATCTCCGGTAATTCCTACAGAGAACTTATAGGAACGCTCAAATTTTCCCTCATTCATGCTGAGCACATTATCCCAGCCATTACATTGCCCCGAACAGAGCAAAGCGTTGCACCTGGAGAGAATGTATAAAGCATAAAAATAATTAATGGTGGTATCCTCAAGCTTGGCAAAATAATTCTCACCACCGGTCTCCATCTCATATTCAGATATGATCTGTCCATTCCGCAGGTTTGTAACAGATATACGTTCCTGTGAGAGGGCTAAAAGCTTCTTGCCAAATTCCTTCCGCATGTCAGACAGAATATCAGCATCCTCTGTCGCAAGAAAGATTTTTTCATAGCCATAGTCCTCCATCCACTTATGGATCTTTGGTATCATCTGCTCTACAGTTGCCATCTTTCTTACTCCGCTTAAGCCTGTTGAAATGTAGTCAGAGCCTCGTATCAGCACTCCAAGAGTCTTCTTTTCTCCAAATACAACATCGTAGTATTCATCCATCTCCTGACGGAATCCCCTTGCAATGGAATTCACATCCAGGGACGCCTTCAATCCCATGTAAAATTTGGTCTTATAGAATATAAGCAGACTCGGGACCATAAGTGTATTTTTCTCATTAGCCTCAGGATTCCAGATGTCTACAGCAAAGTATTTCTCTACCAGTTTCCGTGGAAACTTTCCAAAATGATCCACATCCGGAGAGACAAATTTAAGTCCAAACGTACCTGCAGCCTGTTCATTGGATTTATAGCTTGAAAGGACTGCGCCGATACCGCCGGTATTGTTAATGGGCAGCGTAAAGAAACGGAATTTCGAAAAATCATTTCCATCAAGCATCCACTGCAGGAAGAAAACATTGTGGAACGCATAGGCATTGCTAAGTCGATTGAAGTTATTGTCCTCAAGACCGCACTTCATCTCCTCCTGAATATAGAAAGTGCCTTCAGCGAACCTGTCCTCGGGCAGCTCCTTTATGACATGGAGTCGTGGGGTTTCTTTAATAAACCAGTATATCCTCTCGTCAGGACAGTACACCTCCATTTCCGTAAAGGAAAGCATCACCCGTGTCAACACTATAGTATATTCGTTCAGTTCCTCAAAAATACATCTGTCCAGTCCACTGAAAAAATCGAGATACAGTGTATTTTTGTCTGTCTCATCATAATGGAAATATTTCGCCATGTAAGGCGGTTTGACGTACTTAGGGTAAGCCTCGGTATGTTCAAGGTCTTCACTATTATCCCAATAGACAATATCAAAGTCTTCGCCCCGGTCATTTATGACATGAAAACGTGCCTTACTTTCCGGCTCTTCTCTTAAGGCTTCGTGAAACAGAGCGTCACTCATCCTTAAGGTCTTTGCCTCCGCCTGCGGCTCTAACTTCTCTAGTTTGAACATATGCCCTCCTCAGATCATTTCACTGCTATCCTCACACGTTATGGGTAACATCCTGAGAAACCACTTTCTCAAGACACAAACCTTCGTATATATATCGACACTTATACCCGGTTTCGTTATGAAAAAATCAAAGGATCACATCTGTATATATTCCAAAGTAAAATTCCTTATTTCACTGTCTTATCGAAACACTTTCCCCCTCAACCACAACATCATTAAGCAGAGCCAGCGCTTCATCGAGTTTTGTATTAATTGCATCTCCCAAACGTGTGAAACCCAGCTGATTTGCGAGGGCTCTGTACAGACCGTCCTTCTCTGCAGTTATATTCTGCATGAGAAGTACGTGCAGTCCCGCTGCCAGTTCTTCCGGTGCGATATACTTTATGTCACGCTTTACTCCGGGCACACGCATCACGAACTCCTCCTGATCTGCCAGATACAGGAAACCGTTTTTCCTAATAATCCCGTTTTTTTCACAACCTCTCATATCAGCCTCAAACTGATCCTTTACAACGCTTGTCACTTTTTCACGTCCGTAAATAAAGCAGATCCGTTTCAGCAGGTACTCCTCAGACACCGGCGCTTCTGTCTCAAGGATACTTTTTACAAAAAGCTTTGTATCTGACGTATAACGGTTTCTTAAACCCTCCACATCTGCCTCTTTATACTCAGAAAATGTCATATGCGCGGGTTCTACTGCCTTTTCAAAATCAACATTTTCAACTGCTGACTCCTTCACCTCATTCTTTACAAATCCACCAAGTTCTATAGCTTCTGTCGCAGCTTTCAGCAGATTTTCCTTTTCAACTTCATTATTTCTGAACCAATCCGTCGACCAGATACGATAAAATCTCCATCCCATACGCTCAAGGATCTCCTGGCGCAGTCGGTCCCTGTCTCTAGCATTCTTAGACGAATGATATGTCGCACCGTCACACTCTATCGCCAGCACATAGTCCGAACTGTCAGGTTTCTTAAGTCCCAGATCAATCCGGAATCCGCTGCATCCAACCTGCGTATCAACATTAAAGCCATTATCCCTGAGGAATTCGCATACTTCCATCTCAAAATCAGAGTCAAACTGCTCAAATTGATTGACAGAGATCGTTCTCTCAAGCGCAATATCGCCATTTTCTGCATAGTCCAGATATTCTCTAAGCAAACGCGCTCCCTCGGCAGAAGTGCGGTTCAGATCTATATCCGTGCTGTGCATGGAAGAAACCAGCTGCACATTTTCCTTTGCTCGGGTAACGGCAACGTTCAGACGCCTCTCTCCTCCGACACGGTTCAGCGGACCGAAATTGTGCAGGAGTTTGCCCTGTGCATCCATTCCATACGCAACACTGAATATGATAGTGTCTCTCTCATCACCCTGTACGGTTTCCAGATTTTTCACAAAGAAAGGCTCTCTCTTTGAATCATCCCTCTTGAAAAACCATTCTTTTGAAGTATCTTCCTGACGCTTTTTTGAAAGAAGTTTTTCTATCAGTTCCTGCTGCGCCACACTAAATGCAACGACTCCAAGGCTTCTGTCCGGATGCTTATCGATATTTTTGTAGATCAGTTCAACAATAAACTCCGCTTCCTTCCGATTTGTGTGGCTCTTTCTGTCAAACAGGCCATCCACATGGTAATAATCCACGCCCACACCCTCATGATCGATAGTCGATGAAGGGAATGTAACAAGCGAATTATCATAGAAATTCTTATTTGAAAAAGAAATAAGCTGCTCGTAACGGCTTCTGTAATGCCACTTCAGACGAAGCTGCGTGAATGTCGCAGAGCACAGATCAAGGATTGATTCAAAATCTGTCACGTCTCCTGTTTCTTCATCTTCATCATCTATCTCAACTGAAGTGTTAAAGAAATTGCTGGGCGGCATCTGCTTTGAATCTCCTACAACAATAAGCTGCGACGCCCTGTAGATCGCTCCGATAGCATCCTGAGGAAAAATCTGCGATGCCTCATCAAATACTACCGTATCAAAGGAGATACTGTTTTCACTTAAAAATGTACTCACACTAAGCGGAGACATGAGAAAACACGGTTTCAGTACCTGAACCAGTTCTCCGGTCTCTTCCAACAGCTTCCTTATGCTCTTTTGCTTACGTTTTTTCTCACCCTCTCGGAGTAGTACAGCAACAGCGCTTCCGCCTGCCATCATATCCAGAGACGGACGCTTCGCGGACAGTTCCGCTCTGATCTGTGCCTTACTGATCTCAAACTGCAGCCTGTCTTTCTCAGAAAACTGCTCAACTGCCTTATCCTGTGAAATCCTGGTAAATCCGGCAAATACAGGCTTTTCATACATCACCTGATTTATCCAGTGTTTATAGAAAAGCTTCTGATACGCAGACACTATCTGCTCCTTTTCGATATGTGCCTCAATTGCGCCATCTACAAAGGATATCAGATCATGTCCTGCAAGCCGATCCAGCAAAACATTGAATCTCACCCAGTTTTCTGCTTTTCCCATGGAATCCAGACACGCCTGCATCTTTCCAAGTAAGGCCGTGAGGGACATTTCCTCAAAAACAACGATTTTCTCGTCAAAATCATTTTGAAGATCTGCCACAGCCTGTCTAAAGGATCCAAGTATCTTACCTAACTGCCCTGCATGATCCCCAAAAACGGATCTAGCCGCAGCAAATGCATCATCCTGCATTTTTACTATGTTTCCGACACTCAGGCCTTTATCAAAGAATGCTTTTGCGATTTCCAGTTCTCTGCTAAGCTGATTCCAGTTTGTTTCAGGCGTTACAGCATTTGCATTGAGCAAACCATCCGTCTTACTTTTTTCTGCATCAAACTGTCCCAGAATTGTCTGAAGCTCCATGAGGTTCTTCATATATTCCTTCGCATCATTGTATCCCGGCTTCTTCCCTGTTTTAGATGCGAGACGGATATCAGAAATTATCTTTTTATATTCCGAATTAAAAAGTCTTGAGAAAAATCCCGAATACAGCTTTGTAAGCTTATTGTAATAATCCTGACCATCTATCTTGTAGATGCTGTCTTCAAACGTTCCTCCTATCTTCGATCTTCGAGCCTTAATCTGTTCGCTGATCCCCGACAGAGTCTTAACCGAATCACTAAGCATTTCTGTCTTTTCCGGTAAAAGAGCACCTGTTCTTAAAAACAAAGTATTTGAGAGCACTGATAAAAGATGTGCATATTTTTCCACATCAGACATAGTATTTATCTTTACCGCATACTCTGTCTCACACTCTATTGTCTTTAGTATCAGACTCTCTAAACCCGAAACGATTCCCTGCAGATTTTGCCTAAGCTTATTCTGCGCTTCGAGCGACCCGTTACGGCTCTTATATCCGTACCATTCGTTCTTTCTGTAATCCTCACCGATAGTCGGTACATACTCTGCATATTCTGAAAGCAGATTTTTGGCTTCGATAAGGTATCCCTCACCCTTATTTACAATATCATTAATTATGAGATCCAGATCCGGTGCTTTCCTATTCGCCGCATATGCCTCATAAAGCTGGTACATCGATTTATTGATACCATTAACAGGCTTATGCAATTCTTCTGCATAGGAATCCAGCTGTTCCTGAAGTCTGGCCTTTTCTTCTACCTCTGCATATGCTCTCGAAGAAACCGCACTTCTGTCTGCCTTTAATGTCCTGCACAGTTCAGCGATCACTTCTTTTTTACTGGATTTATGGCTGTGAAGCTCCAGACAGAATTCTTCCAGTCCGACCTTTTTGAGCTTATCATATACAACATTCAGTGCTGCCAGCTTCTCTGATACAAATAGAACCTTTTTGCCATCATGGAGGCATTCTGCAATGATATTTGTGATAGTCTGGCTCTTTCCTGTTCCGGGAGGTCCCTGCAGCACAAAGCTCTTGCCGGACTTTGCCATTTCTATAGCATCGATCTGACTGGAATCCGCATCCACTACTGCATGCAGATCTATGATCTCATTATTAACAAATCTGACATCATCCTGAAGCACCGCTTCCTGATGATCACCCTCTTCGCCAAGAAGTGACCGGACATTTTTATTCGTTAGTATCGGATCCTCGTTATTCACGAGATCGTAATACATATTTATTTTCAAGAATGAAAAAATGCCCATCTTGCACTCGGATGTAACTTCCCAGTGCAGTTTTGATACGATTTCCTTCACTTTATCAAGGTAAGAGGACAACGATTCATCATCCTCATATTCCGGCAGCTTGATCCCATACTGTGCTTCTAAAAGAAAGTTAAACGTAGGATTTACTACAACGTCATCCTCCGTTAATTCTATATAGTACGGTGTTATGGACGATTCATTTTTTAACGTGATCGGGACCAGCAGCAGAGGCGCCCTGTTTATCGTGTCCGATGTTTCCTTCTCTTTCCAATGAACAAATCCGAAAGCGAGATATGCTACGTTGACACCGGTTTCCTCCAGAAAGTCCCTGGCTTTTTTATCGATATTTTTGACAGCACTTATCGGGTTCGGTGTCTTAGCATAAGCTAATATCTGATTGCCCTTACGTATCTTTGAAGAATATAGATCGATGTACTCATTTTTTCTTAATACATCATTTTCACCTGTTTCAGCAGGTTCTGTTTCCTTCTCCTCTTCGTCCATGATCTTTGGATCATAGATTTCAAAAGACGATAAACTGAGACACTTTTCGTAAAATGTCTCTCCATCAGGAAATACTATTTCCACCGTTGATGATTTAGTATCTTTGAAATTTATCAGATTATTCCGCTTACCGGTATCAAGCAGATTTTGAGCCCATCGTTCTAATTTTTTATTCTCCATACTGTCCCCTTAATCCTGTCACCTTACTTTTTTCTTACCCCTAAACTTAGGGTGCCACTGATCACTGCTAAAGCAACTCTTAAAGTCCATTTTACCATTTCATCTAAGATTTTTTATAAAAAAGCCTGCAAAAAACTGAACACATATTACCGTTCTGCCGATATGTATTAAGCAAAATACTTTTTCCCTATTGACATTAGATTGTGCACAATGTATTTTAATTGCATACAATCGAATTGTAAATTTATAAAAACTACTTATATATCTCTCACCAAGAAAGGACACACAATATTATGGGAAATTTTGATTACGACGTACTCTACATTGGTTCAGGACATGCTGCATGGCATGGCGCACTTATCCTCGCAAGAGCTGGAAAGAAAGTTGCTTTTGCTGAGAGGGATCTTACAGGCGGCACCTGCACAAACTACGGATGCGATGCAAAGGCTCTTCTTGATGGCCCCGCAGAGCTTGTATCCGCACTTGAAAGATATAAAGACTTAGGTCTCACTGCTGATATAAAGATGGACTGGCCTAAGTTCATGTCATACAAACATCAGGTGATCGATCCTCTTGCAAACGTGATGACAGGTATGCTTAATAATGCCGGATTCCCCATTATCAGAGGAAGCGCAGAATTCGTTGATGAGCACACTGTAAAAGTTGGAGATCAGACTGTTACTGCAGAAAACATTGTCATCTGCACAGGTCAGAACGATTTCAAACTCGATATACTGGGCAAGGAATATATGCATACCAGCCGTGAGATCCTTGATCTGCCCGAACTTCCGAAGCACATTACTTTCATCGGTGCAGGTATCATCTCCATGGAATTCGCTTCTCTCCTCACACAGTTTGGAGTTAAGGCTACAGTTATCGAATTTGCAGACAGAGCACTCCTCGCTTACAGCGAAGAATATGCTATGAGGATCGTTGATAAGCTGAAGGAAGCAGGTGTTGATTTCCACTTCGGTGAATCCTTAGCCTCCGTTGAAAAGTCCGGTGACAAGTTTATTGCTAAAACTGCTTCCGGCCTCACAGTTGAAACAGACTATATCCTCGCTGCAACAGGCCGCCGCGCAAATGTTGAAGGTCTTGGCCTTGAGAATGTCGGCGTAGAATTCAGTCCTCGAGGTGTGAAGGTTGACGATCATATGCGTACAAACGTGCCTAATATCTACGCAAGTGGTGACGTAGTTGATAAGATGATCCCTCGTCTCACTCCTACAGCTACGTTTGAATCAAACTACATCGCTCTTGCGATCCTCGGAAATCCGCAGCCTATTAAATATCCGGCGGTTCCGAATGTGGTATTCACTCTGCCTCGTATCGCTGCCGTTGGCGTTTCCGTAAATCAGGCGCTGAAAGATCCTGAGAAGTATCACATCGAAAAGATCGCGTACGGTCAGATGCTCTCATTTGAGTTTAGAAATGAGACAGACGCTGAGGCAACTATCGTTCTGGATAAAGATAATTATCTTGTCGGCGCAGAACTCTACGGCGATATGGCAGGCGAGATGATCAATACTGTCACACTCATCGTCAATGCCCGCATGACGATGGAACAGATGATGGGAACGATCTGGGCATTCCCCACACAGACAGATGGACTCACAGAATTGCTCGCATCCAAGCTTCACAGTGATATGGCGAAATAAGTACTAGTTTATAATTATTTGATGTCAGGGTCAAAAGGTCAAAATCCGATTGTGCTTGCACAAAGAGGATT
>CAMVTN010000066.1 GCA_947170415.1 uncultured Lachnospiraceae bacterium
CAGCGATAGTTATAGGACAGCTCGGAAATCTGCTGGATAAGAAAGTGAGAATAATGCGATGAGTGTACATCAGCAATCGGTGCGTGATGCGCTGTATGAGACACCGGGAAGCGGTGCGAGAAAAGCGATCGCTATAGTTACAGGATTGTCTATAATAGCTCTCGCAGGTGTTCTTTTATATATAGGAAAAGTGTTTTATGATAATGGTCAGTTCGACGCGAAATACTGGTCGTTCTTTACGAAATATACGACCTGGAGATTTCTCGGACAAGGTCTCATAGGAACGCTGGAGGCAGCAGCTTTGTCCGGAATTACTGCGTTTATCATAGGATTTGTACTCATGTCTGCAAGAATATGTCACTATAAAGTGATGCAGATGGTGAGTGTGGCGATCATAGAGTTTACAAGAGGTGTTCCGACACTTCTTCTCATATACTTCTTTTTCCTAATAGTGCCGCAGCTCGGCATAAATCTGCCGTCGATATGGAGAATTGCTCTGCCGGTAGCTATTTCTGCAGGAGGTGTTGTTGCGGAGGTTCTGAGGTCCGGCGTAAATGCTGTGCCAAAGGGGCAGAGAGAGGCAGCGCTCTCTATAGGAATGGGAGAAGTTAAAACCTTCGTAAAGATCATTTTTCCACAGGCGATGCAGTATATCATCCCGGCGCTTATCGCGGAGATGGTTATCGTTGTAAAGGATACGACCTTTGCATATGTAGTTAATTTCCCTGATCTGATGCAGGATGCAAAAGTGCTTTTGTCAAATTATGATGCACTGCTGTCGGTATATCTGGTAGTGGCAGTTATCTACATTTTGATAAATTATCTGATAAATAAGGTTTCTGTAGTTGTGGCAAGGCGGATGCAGACAACACCGGCAACCCGTTGATACGGAAAGGATTTGAAATGGCTGAGAATAACAGATATATAGACACAGCGGAGACTCCGGTAATAGAGCTTGTTGATAAGCATTATGGAGATCTGCATGTGCTGCAGGATATAAACCTTTCTGTAAAAAGAGGTGAAGTTGTAGTAGTGATCGGTCCGTCAGGATCCGGAAAGTCAACACTGTGCCGTACCATAAACAGACTGGAGACTATTGATTCCGGAAAGATCTTTATCGAGGGAGAAGCTCTCCCGCAGAGCGGAAAGGAACTTGCAAAGCTCAGAGCAAAGGTTGGAATGGTATTTCAGTCCTTTAATCTTTTTGCACACAAGACCATACTTGAGAATGTGACTATGGGACCGGTAGAGGTTCTTCATAGAAATAAGGAAGAAGCAAAGAGAGAAGCTCTGGAACTGCTTAGAAGAGTCGGCGTGGAAGCGCAGGCTGCAAAGGTTCCGGCGCAGCTTTCCGGCGGTCAGCAGCAGAGAGTGGCTATCGCGCGCTCGCTTGCAATGAAGCCTGTTGCTATGCTTTTTGATGAGCCCACAAGTGCGCTTGATCCGGAGATGATCAACGAAGTGCTGGAAGTCATGACTGAGCTTGCGGGTGAGGGAATGACCATGGTCATCGTTACACACGAGATGAATTTTGCCCGTCACGTGGCGGATCGTGTGATCTTTATGGCTGATGGAAAGATCGTAGAAGAAAACACACCGGATAAGTTTTTTGATGATCCGCAGACCCAGAGAGCTAAAGACTTCTTAAATTCGATCAAGAAATAAAACCGAGATATAGAAAGGACATCCTGCGCGTTTTCGATTGAGAAAGGGGCAGGATATATTGATGTGAAAATGTCTGTGATAAAAATAGTTATACCTGTTTTAGATACTCCAATAGATAATTATAAAAAAGCGGTTCTTGCTCAGGGGGCAGAGCCTGTTGTGAAGCATGATGCGGAGAATATAAATACGGATGAGTATGATGCGCTGCTCCTGCCCGGCGGCGGAGATATAGATCCTGTAAGGTATCATGAAAAAAATACAGCCTGCGGACCGATCAATGATGATCTGGACTGTCTGCAGCTTGCGTGGCTCGATGCTTTTGTAAAGGCAAAGAAACCGATACTCGGCATATGCAGAGGTCATCAGCTGATCAACGTTTATTTCGGAGGAACACTTATACAGGATGTGCCGCATAGTGAGCGTCACAAGCGCATTGAGGGCACAACTATAGATGAGAGGCACGATGCTGTTGTTTCCTGTGAAAAGTCATGGCTTTGTCAGATTTTTGGTGAAAAATTCAGGATAAACAGTGCTCACCACCAGGCGGTGGATACTCAGGCAGACTGCATGGAGACTGATCTCTACAGCACAGGTGACGCAGGAGATCACCTGATCGAAGCCGCCCATCACGAGACACTCCCTATCTGGACCCTCCAGTGGCACCCCGAAAGATGCCGCCCCACCGCCGACAGACCGGACGTCGTGGACGGATATGAAGTGTTTGAGTTTTTTATGAAAATGATCAGGAAATATAAGTAAAATATAAGTGTGTTATTGATGCTGGCGTGGCAGATGAACGAAAGAAAATAGTTCATCTGCCATTTTTTGCTTGATATTGAGTACATAAAAACGTAAACTGTTTATTCGTCCGCATAAATCCGAAATAGATATAGGATAAGGACTCATATATAAAAAAGCAGTACAAGGGGAAGAGAATGTATATCGAGCACGATAAGCGCATTTTATCAAAAGCAATATCCGTGACCGCGGTCGTAAATGCAGTTATGACGGTGGGTTCAGTTGCAGTGCGCTTTCTTTTAAAAGATACGTCATCTGCACTTCCGGATATGCTTGATGACGCATTTTGGGCATATCAGGGAATTCTCTCCGTTTTTCAGATAGCGATCACAGCCTTTATTTTCTGGTGTGCCTGGAGACAGTTGGAGCATTACCGGAAACTGATACCTTTAGATGACTATTCGGAGCTGGCAAAGCTTCAGGAAGAAGTAATGCCTGAGGAAATATCTAATCTTTCAACATACTCCATACGACAGCTTTTGGAAGTATGGGCCTTCATTCTGATCGGAGTCAGGATCGTTTATGATATTTTTACGATCACGTACAGACGATTTGTGGCAGGATTGTCGTCACAGGTTGACATAACAAATATCAACGAATTGCAGACGTTCTCTGCTATCTACAATGGATCTCATAGTTTTAAATATATAGGAATGTTGATCGCTCTTGTGCTCGGCATACTTATAACGGGTGTGTTCTTAAATGACAAGTATCTTAAGATAGCAGCCATATGTCTGACTGCATTGTTCATAATCGCAGCAACATTTGTGCAGATCCAGACTTATACGATATTCAATCATGAAATAGCGATCGTCTGGTCATCTGTTATATTTCACCTGCTCCAGACGGTAGGATTATATGGGGTAGGAATGTACCTTAAGAAATTTTATCGCGGGATTTAAGGCGCAGAAAACTTGATTTTACAATACACCTGTGTGAGAATACATAGTTGTTGAAAAAAGAACTTTTGACCACAACAATATGTGAGGTCACATAGGAGTAATAAAATGATTCAGTACAAAAGCACCGAAGGCAGGGAATTCCCTGTAGTAGCATATAATTTTACGATCACATCCGATCTTTTTAACAGGTCAGAGACGCTGTTCATGACAGCAAATTCTCTGCTGAATGTATCAAAAGCCCCGCTTTATACGAATAAGATAGAGCTTGATATATCAAAGGTAGATAAGCTCACAGCAACACTTCAGAAGGATTCCGATGAGAGATGGAGAGGAAGCATCAGGCTGTATCAGGACGGTGCTGTCGAAAATGACAAGATTGTTCTGGCACAGGATGAGGTAGAGCTTACTTCATACATGGTATACGGAGAAAAGAAAGCGTCCTTTAAGGTAGATAACGAGGAATTTACTCAGGATATAAACAGTGGGATTTCCGCAGAGATCGCAGATGACGCGATGGATCTCATGACTAAAAAGACAGTCAGCGGTTATGAGATACTTGGCAGATGCCTCGTGATGGTTTCAAACTTTGCAGAGCCTGATACCGTTGATGTAGACAATAAAGGCGGCGTCAGCAAAGTTATCGAGATCGGAATCGAGCATATCGGCAGAGCTGCAGAGCTCAAAAAGTTCATGAAAGATCTCATACTTGCCCTTACAGGCATCGTACCGGATACGGAAAATGTATAATTATGTAAACCTCTCGACGGATTTTTAATCCTCGGGAGGTTTTTCTGTTCCATGGACTATTTCGCGAAAATCACGGTATGAGTATAAATATTGATCAATTAATCTGATATTATCAGACAAAAGTAGTGCAAAATAACGGTAGGAATGATATTTTGATATTGTATTTCACGTGTATTTTTAAAATACAGCTTGAAATGTGCATAAAGAAAAGGCTATACTATAAATAATCATTATTCTGCATCTTCAATCAGTTATTTAAGTATGATCCGATCGTGAAACGGTAGGTTTTCAATCGGATGTTTTTCATGCAATCTGGTAAGGTTAATCAGAAAGGAAAAGAAAAGATTATGAAGGAATTTACATTTACAGTTCAGGATCCCATGGGTATTCACGCTCGTCCGGCAGGACTTCTCGTTAAGGAAGCAAAGAAGTTCGAGAGCGCAGTAACTATCGCAAAGGGCGATAAGAGCACAGATATGAAGAAGCTTCTTGCTCTTATGGGTCTTGGAATCAAGCAGGGCGAGACTGTTACAGTAACAGTTGAGGGTGCTGACGAAGATGCAGCTGCTGAAGCAGTTGAGAAGTTCCTTAAGGAGAATTTCTAATTAAAGCGTAAATATAGGGACTATAGCCCGGATTGAACGGATCATCCCATTCATCCGGGCTTTATTGATATGAAAAGGAAAAACAGTAATTAGGAGGAAATAGATGCAGGTAGGAACAGGAACCAGCGTATTGAATAGAATTGCGATCGGTAAGATCCGAATCTTTCATCAGAAAGAGTACAAGATCAACGAGGAATTTGTAGAGGATCCGATCCCGGAGCTTGATAGATTTGAGAAAGCCAGAGTAAAGGTTCAGGAAGATCAGAGGATCCTTTATGATAAGGCTGTTGCATCAGCAGGTGAGGAAAGTGCAGCGATCTTTGAGTTCCATGCAGATATGCTTGATGATGATGATCTGATCGATTCCTGCAAAACGATCATTGTTGAGCAGAAGCACACAGCAGAGTATGCAGTAAAGCAGGGCTTTGCTAATACAGCTCAGATGTTCCGTGATATGGATGATCCGTATTTCCAGGCCAGAAGCGCAGACGTTATCGACGTTGGAAATGCTATGCTTGATGAGCTTCTTGGTTTTGGTTCTGATATAGGAAGTAAGGACGAACCGTGTATCCTCGTTGCAGAAGATCTCGCTCCGTCAGAGACTGTAAAGCTCGATAAGTCACTTCTTCTTGGTATGGTTACCAGAGAAGGAAGCTCAAACAGCCATACAGCTATCCTTGCAAGAAGCATGAATGTACCTGCTCTTATCCAGTGTAAGCAGATCGATGAGTCCTGGGACGGAAAGATGGCTATCATCGACGGATACAATGCATGTATCTATGTAGATCCTACAGAAGACCTCTTAAAGTCCTTAAAGGAAAAGCAGAACGAAGATATCCGTAAGGAAGCACTTCTCCAGGAGCTTCGCGGAAAGAAGAATACTACTATCGACGGAAAGACCATCAAGGTTTACGCAAATATCGGTGGTCCTTCAGATGTAGGAGCTGTAAAAGCGAATGATGCTGAAGGCGTAGGTCTTTTCCGTTCAGAGTTCGTATACCTGAACAGCACTTCAGATCCGACAGAGGAGCAGCAGTTCCAGGCATACAAGAGAGTTGTAGAGACTCTGGCACCGAAGCTCGTTATCATCCGTACCTGTGATATAGGTGCAGATAAGACTGTTGATTATATGAATCTCGCAAAGGAAGAAAATCCGGCGCTTGGTTACAGAGCTATCCGTATCAGCCTGACCCGCAAGGATTTCTTTAAGAGACAGCTCCGTGCGATCCTTCGTGCATCTGCATTCGGTAATGTAGGCGTTATGTTCCCTATGATCATCAGTGTACGTGAAGTGCGTGAATGTAAGGAACTCATGAATGAGTGCCGCAGAGAACTTGAGAATGAGGGCCAGAAGGTTGGACATGTGGAGATCGGTATCATGATCGAGACACCGGCAGCTGTTCTTTGTGCAGATGAGCTTGCAGAGGAAGTAGAATTCTTCTCACTCGGTACAAATGATCTGACACAGTACACATGTGCTATCGACCGTCAGAATGCTATGCTTGAGCCTTTCTCCGATACTCATCATCCGGCAGTGCTTAAGGAGATCAAGATGACTATCGAAGCAGGTCACAGACATGGCTGCTGGGTAGGTATCTGTGGTGAGCTCGGTGCGGACCTGACTCTTACAGAGACATTCCTCAGAATGGGTGTTGATGAGCTTTCTGTAAACGCAAAGAGCGTACTTCCGCTTAGAAAGCAGATCAGATCCATCGATCTTTCAAAGAGTGCAGAATAAGCAGAATAGAATATCATATTTATAGAAGAAACCCCGTATCGCCATGTATGCTGGCGATACGGGGTTTTTCGAATTATAAGCTCATAAATCCGGACATAGCCAGGAATATAAGAACAACTGCGATCATAAGCAGAATAGTATTTGGTTTCTTTTCGATTATTTCACCCGTTTCAGGATTTTTGTAAACAGTAGTCTCCTGACCGATCTTAAAACCGTTCTTTGAGTTAGTGCTGTAATGGCTTAGGAACTCTCTATCTGTTCCGTTTTCTGTGTAGCGGATTTTGTTCGTATATAGTCAGAATAGTACGTGAAAATGATCGAAATCGCGGCAAGTAGCAAAACGATCGAGGCATCGAGAGATGCGATCCTGTCTTTATATTTCTTCCATCTTCATATCTTATGTTCAGTTTATAGAAGTATTGGATCAGTTGATCCTTTTCGTCACGTCTTTCTTCGTGTGCACAATTCTGCACTTCTCCTATAAGAATGTTTCTTTTACTGCGCTGTTTTATAAACTCAGCAAGCAGCGAAAGTCCGTAGAGTATGACTGCTACACCGGCAACGCTTAGAAATAAAAGACCGAGTTATGTTGATTCGAGCATAGTTATTTGATCCTTTCATCATAAAAAATATTTACCAAGGTCATTGTAGCATAAGAAAAATAATATATGACATTTTGACGAGCGGAAAAATAAAATTATATGATTAACTTAAAAATCAATCGTTTAAGTTGAGTTTAAATTGCATAAAAACCATGGTTTGTAATTGTGAAAATAGTAGAAAAGGGGTTGAAATGGTCATAACGATCATAAAATGATCAATAAGTCATATAGAATGATTGAAATAATCGTAAAAAACAGTATGATGGATTAAGAAGATGCAGTTCTCGCAACACATTATCATCAGGATCATATGAGCGCAGAGTTCGCAGCACATGTGATCAACTCAGGAATGACAACAACAGATGAAAACGGAAAAGAAATCCCGGTACCATTCATCGGACCGAAGAAGTCAGTTGAAACATGGATCGGCTGGGGTGTTCCGGAAGACAGATGTATCACTGTTAAGCCCGGTGATGTGATCAAGATCAAGAATCTCGAGATCGTTGCACTTGATTCCTTTGGACTTAATCCGGTTGGTATCCAGGACAAGATGGAGACAACAGATATCCTTCGCATGGCAGAAGCACTTGACTGCAAGGTAGTTATCCCGATCCACTATGATGTATGGACAAACTTCATGGCGGACATTACACATATCCTACTGATAAGGACAGACTTGCATATCATCACGACAGAGGATTCTACGATTGCTTAGATCATGAGCCGAATGTTCCGTTCAGATCAGTACTGTAATATGAGGATCCGTGGGAGGTACACGTGTTAAAAGATTTTGTAGATAAGAAGCATTGTTTATTTGTAGATGAAGTAAGTGACTGGGAAGAAGCTATCAGAAAGTGCTGTATTCCGATCATTGAAGATGGCACGGTCACTGAAGAGTATCCGGGTGAGATCATCCGCTGCGTAAAAGAGTACGGTCCGTATATCGTACTTATCCCGGGAGTGGCAATGCCCCACTCTCAGGAGGGCGGTGATATGGTAAAAAAGACTACCATCTCATTCATGAAACTTCAAAAGCCGGTTGTTTTTGATGAGTCGGATCCGGACAGCTATGCAGATCTTTTCTTTACGCTGGCGTCCTGCAACCCTGACGACCATCTTAAGAATATGCAGGAATTATCTGCACTCCTTGAGAATGAGGATCTGGTCGAAGAGCTGCATGACATAAAGGATGAAAACGATCTCTTACGTCTGGCCGAAAAATACAATCTTTAATAAGGGATTTGCCTCAAAAGGGCAGGGGAAGGAAAACTGATATGATAGTATGGAAATTTTTTGTCAACAATATCATGACAAAACCACAGTACATGGCTTGCTGACAAGATGGGTCAGGCTGACAGAAAGAAGGCTGAGCAGAACCCGAACAGAAAGCAGTCTGTATTATCCTGAGCACTACTTCCTTGAGGTTGATGATTACGAGGAGTACAAGAAGCAGAAGGGCATCGAGACAACTTATTGATTATTTAATGAATGATTGATCCGTCGGCGGAGCGGATGAGATATTCCGCCTGCCCGATGGGTCGTTACATACATCCACAGGGAGAACATTAACCTGTGGATATGAACATTTTGTGGATTTATGATTGTTTTTGTGGTAATACAGGAGGTATAACAATGATTAGTATTTTAGCATGCTGTGCAAATGGTTCCGGAACATCTCTTATGATGGATATGACACTTGAGAAGGTTATCAAGCAGGAAGGTTGGAATATTTCCAAGAGACATCACTGCACTATTTTAGAAGGAAAGAATACTTCTGTAAACTATGATCTGGTGCTCTGCCCGCAGAACTTCATCAACATGTTTAAGGATGCTGAGGCAAAGGGTGTTAAGGTTGTAGGACTTCGTAATGTAATGTCCGCTAAGGAAATCAAGGAAAAGGTTGAGGCTACAGGTCTTGATCTGAAATAAAAGGTCTCAATCCTCTTTGTGCAAGCACAATCGGATTTTGACCTTTTGACCCTGACATCATAAAAACAGGAAAACGAGGGGGCTTACGTTATGTGGGGGGCGACTTTGCCCTAAATAACGGAATCCCCTATTTTTAGAGGAAGATCAATATGAAAAGAAGCAGAGACATAGTTGAAAACAGAAGAAAGCAGATCATTTCCATTCTTTCCAAGACGGGAGAGGCGCATGTGGCTGATATCGCGGCTTTTCTGGATGTCTCTGAGATCACGGTCCGCCGTGATCTGCAGTACCTCGAGGATGCAAATAAGATCAGACGCTACTATGGTGGTGCAAAGATCGCAAAGGATGAGAAACCAGAAGATATCCGGGATATTAACGAGCGCTGTAAGGATGAGATCGCAAAGTATGCTGCTTCGCTGATCGAAGATGGCGATACGGTGTTCATTAATACCAGTACTACTGCGTTGGAAGTGATTCAGTACATTACAGCAAAAAATGTAGTTGTCATTACCAATAACGGAAATGCAATAAATTCGCATAAGCCTTCCAGTGTGAGTGTAGTGCTTTCTGGTGGTGAGCTCAGAAATGTAAAGGGAAGCATGGTAGGTGAATTCGCGATCCATAACTTAAATCGGGTAACGGCCAAAAAATCGTTCCTCGGCTGTTCTGGTCTTTCTATTCAGAATGGAATGACCACGGAAATGATGAATGAAGTTGACATAAATAAGGTAATGCTCGAACGCACAAGAGGAAAAGCGTTTATCCTTGCAGATCACAGAAAACTCGGTGTAAACAGTAGTTTTGTGAGCTGTACGATAGATTCCGTGACAGATATTATAACAGATGAGATGGCTGATCCGGCGCTTGTAGACGCTTTTCGTGAGAATGGCATCCGGGTAGAGACTGTAAGAATAAATGGATGATGATATCCGACAATATATTGAGGAGGAAATTCATGAATGCAGATCGGTCGTTATTAATCGACAGATCTGCATTTTTTGTATATAAAATACCGCAAATGAAGATGATCTGTCTCTCAAAATCCGCTGTTTTGGCGGTTTTTTTGATCTATAAGGAAAAGTTGTAGCCGGCAATCAAAATGGCGTATCGCTAAAACCCTTGTGTTAACGGGCATTATCGGATAATATATGGCGCAACAACAAAAAACAAAAATAACCGAAAGGAAAACAACGGAAATGACAATCTTAAAGGAGACAAAAAGAACATATTGCTCAAATGCATGTTGTTGCTTCATGTGTATGTTTAATACTACATATGGAGTTATTTCCTGTGCATAGAAGCAGATTGGGATTGTCATAATAGATCGCAAAGAAAGCAGGCACAGTGAGGCCTGCTTTTTTTATATCCATTTTTGGAAAAACAAGTGCATAGAGGGAAAGAGGAGGAAGTAGTAACAATGAAAAATCGGATAGTATCGGTTGTGCTAATGCTCAGTCTGGCTGTATCAGCACTCACAGCCTGCGGCTCATCGGATTCAAACGGACTTGATACCGGAAAGAATGCAGCAAAGACGGAAGCAGTGGTAGCAAATGACACGGAAAAGGCTCTGGCGAAGGAATTGCTGGATAGATCGGCAACTCCTGAGGATAAGATCACAGATGGTGTTGTAAATGAGGTTATAGCACTTTTGAAAGACAAATACACTTTTGAGAAGGTTGGAACGATCTACGTCGAGGGAGACAACTCAGTATATGCAGCTCAGGGAAAAGGCTGGTTTAAGAATCTTTTCGGAGATTCCGGCATAGAGGTTCAGATCCAGCAGTCAGTTGATGATGATGAGCCTTCGCTGATGGAGAGAGGTGAGCTCCACTTCGCAAACCGTATGCTTTATCCGTACCTTATCGACAAGAAGAACGATCCGGAGAATAAGCTTGTAGCGGTGTGGAACAGTGATAACCCGCCGGCAGAGATCGTTACGGTAGTTGCCAGATCAGATTCTGATTATAAGTGTTTTGCGGATCTCAAGGGGAAAAAGATAGCAAGTTCTGCAGCAGGATGCCCGTACAGCACACTGATCGAGCTCGCGGCAAATCAGGGATGGGAATACAACGTTGATTATGAGCACGTAAATACAAAGGAATACACAGCAGCACTTCTCGCAGGAGAAGTCGATGCCATTGTTTATCACCCGTCAAGCGTAGTTGCTCCGCTTCTTCTCAGCGGTGAAGGAAAGATCATAGATACAGCGATAGACGGTGGTGTGTACCAGAGCGGCGGAGGAGACAGAGTTATATTTGCTCCTACCCAGTACGTAAAGGATAACCCGAATGTAACTCACGCATATGTAAAACTCAACGATGTAGTCGGAGCATGGGTTGAGCAGAATGCAAAAGAGGCAGCAGACGTAGAGGAGGCAATAGACAGAGTACCGGCAGAAAGCACAGAATTTTGGATCAACTCATCGGGCGGAACACTTTACACAAGTCCTGACAGTCTTAATGATCTCAAGGATAACGCTCGCAGCTTCAGTGAGTGGCTTGTAGAAAATGACAAGAATTTTGAGCATCCGATCGATGTTGAAAACGGATTTTTCGCAGAAGAGTTTTTTGATGTGGGTTAATGGAATGAAGAGGTGAAAGGGTATGACGGAGGCTAAATATTTAGACAATGTAAAAGAACGGTTCAGCGCGATAATCTTTCCGGTTATTATCCTCGTACTGTGGCAGGTACTGAGCCTGCTCGGGGTGCTGTATGAAGTTATCCTTCCGGCTCCGGTCAAGGTTTTATCGGCTTTCATCGGGATAGTAAAGGACGGATCACTGTTCATAGATATCAGCGTCAGCATCCAGAGAGTTCTGGTAGGTACTTTCTTCGGAATGCTCGCAGGACTCGGACTTGGAATAATCGCCGGGATCGTGCCGGTAATTGAGAGACTGTTAAGACCAATAGTAGATGTGATCAGACAGATATCACTTTACGCCTGGATCCCGCTCATCGTCCTCTGGTTTGGAATCGGAGAGACATCGAAGGACATAATCATCGCAAGAGGCGTATTTATCCCGCTCTACATAAATACCGTAAGCGGAATAAAGAATATCCAAAAGGAGTACATGGAACTTGGAAAGGTACTGGAGCTCAGAAGATGGACTTTTATCAAAAATATAGTCCTTCCGTCGGCGGCATCGGGAATATTCGCTGGAGTGAGACTTGCACTGAGCGGTGCCTGGACAGCTGTAGTTGCAGCCGAAATGCTTGGGGGACTTACAGGACTTGGATATGCACTTCTGCACGCAAAAGAGTTTTTGCAGAATGACAAGCTTATAGCATTGATGTTTGTAATAGGACTTTTGGCAGCGGTTACGGATTTTCTTTTGGGACAGATTGAAAAACGGGCCTTCAAGTGGAAGTCCACATAAGGGAGGACTTAAAGAATGGGTGAAAATTTTGATAATACGGTAATTTTGGACATCGATCACGTAGTTAAGTCGTTTACCAGCAAAAAGCAGAAGGTCGAGGCGATAAAGGATGTTGATTTCAAAGTTCACAGGGGAGAATTTATATCAGTCATCGGACCGAGCGGATGCGGGAAGACCACACTTCTCAGACTGATCGCAGGGCTGGAGACAGATTATGAGGGAAACATACTTCTGGACGGAAAACGGGTTGAAGGACCGGGTCTGGACAGAGGGGTAGTATTTCAGGATCACAGACTTTTGCCCTGGCTTACGATTGAGGAAAATCTGGCGCTTGGATTTGAAGGGGATAAGAAGCAGGTAAAACTGCTGGTTAAAAAGTATCTTCAGAAAGTTGGACTCGATGGATTTGAGAACGCATATCCCAGACAGTTGTCCGGTGGTATGGCACAGAGAGCATCTATCGCCAGAGCACTGATGAGGTCGCCGGAGATCCTTCTTCTGGATGAGCCCCTGGGAGCGCTTGATTCCCTTACCAGATACAACATGCAGGAAGAGCTTGAGAAGATCTGGATGAATAACAAAACTACGATGATCATGATCACCCATGATATCGAAGAGGCGGTTTATCTGTCAGACAGGATAGTGGTTTTAGATACCAGACCGTGCAAAGTCCGGGAAATCTTCAATATTTCTCTCCTGCATCCCAGAAACAGGGACAGCAGGGAATTTGAAGAATACAGAAGCACAGTAGTATCAGCATTCAGAAGCACAGT
>CAMVTN010000067.1 GCA_947170415.1 uncultured Lachnospiraceae bacterium
CGGAAACTCTACATGTCCGCACTTCGGGCACTTACGGCCCATGATCTTTCCCTCTTCCAGGGACAGATAAAATTTCTCAACGATCTTCTCTAATTTGATAGCCATGGTAAATCCTCCCTGTCAGTCCATTGTCCGAATGATGATAGCAGCTACATTCTGAGCGCCGCCATATCCGCGAAGCATTGTTGTTTTCGGCAGTTTCTTTACCTGACGATCGCCGCATTCATTCCACATCTGCTTGCAGGCTTCATACATATCAGCAAGACCTGATGCAGCTTGGGCATGGCCAAAGGAAGTTCTTCCACCGTTTGAGTTAATAGGCTTATCACCGTCCCATGCAGTACGTCCATCACAGATATATTTCCAGCCCTCACCGTAAGGCAGATATCCTGCGATTTCTGCTGAAACAAGGTGAGAAGTGATGATAAAGTCATTTGCAAAGAACAGATCAAGATCATCTCCGGAAAGTCCTGTTGACTCATATACCTGCTTTACAGCTTCCTCTGTTGCACGAACTTCAAAATGAGGTGTAGTTGCTTCACATGCAGCGCTTCCGATACCAAGTACCTCGATAGGCTTGTGCTTCAGATTCTTTGCGATCTCCGGGATCTTTTCTGTAGCGCATACGATACATGCTGCAGCACCGTCACACTTAAGCTCCAGACCGCCGGCACGGAGGAAATCACCCATCTTCGGGTTATATGGTGAGTTCATGTACTCATCAAGTGTCATTCCTGCCTTCTCCGCAAGTTCCTCGTAAGTTGTTCTTTCGATAGCAAGAGGATTAACAGAAGCATTTCTTCTGTTATTTACGCACATTGCATTAAGAGTCTTATTCATATCATCCGCAGAAATGCCTCTTGTGCGGACATACCACTCTGCGGCATCATCATAGATAAGCTCCTGACCTGCCATAAGGCTTCTGGTATATGTACGATCATAGAGCCATGAAGTGGTCTTTAAGAACTTCTCCATAGTCATCTTGTCGCGCTTGTAAGGATGTTTCGGTGACTCTACATTGTCTGCCGGACTCGGTGTGCTGTCGCCAAATTCAACCGCACCAGTGAGTACACAGTCATACTTTCCGGAAGCAACTGCATTTACAGCCTGCTCGATTGCAAGGTAACCTGTACAGCATGCCTCGGAATGATGGATAGAGCCCTTACCTTTCATTCCAAACCAGTTTGCGATCTGTACATTTGGAGTCAGGTAGTTTGATCCATTAAGCGGGCTTGCACAACCGTGGAAATAAAAATCCACGTCCTGAGGGTTTACACCGGCATCTTCCATTGCCTTAAGTGCGGCATAACCGAAAAGCTCACCTTCTGTAAGTCCATTAGTTTCTTCGTTATCTACCGTATACATGAACGGCGTACATCCTACACCGATGATGGATACGCTTCTTGAATAATTTCCGAATTTCTTCATGTTTTTTTATCCTCTTATAACTGTTCAGGATCAATGGGATCCTGAAAGTTACATTCTCTTATCTTTTGCATGGAATTGGTTTCTTCGGGCATTTAGGTTTAACTGCACCTGCCATAACGATCGCGTCCTCATCGCAGGCATTCATGCATTTTCCGCAGAACGTACACTCATCAAGATCAATAACATGTACAAATTTTTTCTTTCCAAGGATTGCCTCGTCTTCGCAGACATCCATACATTCACCGCATCCTATGCACTTACTTGCCAGGATGTGATAAGTCATAAACTTCTTACATACGCCTGCCCGGCACGCTTTCTTAGAAATATGCTCATCAAAAATATCTCCGTAGGAGCTGAGAGTTTCTGTTACAGCATCTGCGATATCCGCACCATCCTCGCAAAGAGACTGGGTCTTCATCATTTCACAAAGATCTTCTAAAAGAGCCTTGTCAGATGCCCGGCCTTTCTTCTCTGTGATATCTTTCAGTATCATTTCGAGCTGTGTGATGCCTTCATAACCAAAAACGCACTTTCCGCAGTCTTTGCAGGCATGACCCTGAACAGTTTTCAGAAGGACATCAACGACACACTGATCTTCTTTTAATTCTTTGATCTTATCTGTGCTACTCATTTCTATCCTCCTAGTACTCATTCCAAAGCTTTACTTTGGATATTTTTGTTCTTAGATCACACTGCAGGCATCGTCCCGCTTCGCACTTTGCCTGATCACAGGTAAGAGGCTTTTCTATGGCGTCAAATCCGCACTTTCTCTTATCTGCATCCATGACTTCAGCTTCTGTTCGCTCTAATCCGGCAAAACCTTCGATACGACCGATATATTTTTCCGGTTCTTTTCTGTCTGTCAGTGTTTCGCTGATATCCCCGTCTCCGCCGAGGTACTTATCAATAGCCATCGCTGCATTTCTTCCGCCTGCGATCGCTTCGATAACTGAACGTGTGCCTGTAACCACGTCACCTGATGCAAAGACACCATCCATAGATGTTTTGCTGTCATTTGCTGCGATATAAGGTCCGTGAGTAAGCTCAACGCCCATCTTGTCAGTGCCTAGAGGCTTCTGACCTACGGCAAAGATCACGTTATCAACTTCAACGATATGCTCTGAGCCTTCCTCCAGCTCCAAGATGGCTTTTCTGTTTTCATCAAAATAGAACTTATTCACCTTTTTAAGTTCTACTCCGCTGACCTTGTTTTCTCCTGTGATACGCAAGAATGAATGTGCTGCGTGAAGGATAACTCCTTCTTCTTCACCCTCCTGTCTCTCATCAGCCGAAGATGTCATCTGCTGGAGATTTTCAAGACACGCAATGTGCACTTCCTTTGCACCCTGTCTGATCGCAGTACGCGCGCAGTCATAAGCAACATTTCCTCCTCCGAGCACCATTACTCTGTCTCCGACAGGAAGCGGCTTGCCCTCTCTGGCAGCCTTCAGGAAATCAGCATTTACATAGACACCCTCAAGATCATTACCATCAATCGGGAGCTTTGTTCCCTGATGTGTTCCGATCGAAATAAGAACTGCATCAAATCCTTCAGATAAAAGCTTTGCAGGATCACTGCACTCTGTTCCGGTCTTTAATGTGAATCCGGATTCTAAAATAGTACCGATCTCTCTATCAAGAAGTTCATCCGGAAGTCTATATGAAGGAATACCGTAACGGCACTGACCTCCGGCTTTTTCATTTTTCTCAAATACAGTGACTTCATGACCTTTCTTTGCAAGGTAATATGCTGCTGTGAGTCCGGACGGTCCTCCTCCGATAACTGCTACCTTTTTGCCGGTTGCAGGATCTTTACGAACTCGTTCTTTCCAGACACCACTCTCATTTACTGCCGCAGCTTTTTTCAGCCTGCATATGGATACAGGTGAGTTAAGCTCGCCTCTCTTACAGTTACTTTCACAATTTCTTGTACATATAGAACCGAGTGTTTCAGGGAAAGGAACCTTTTCTCTGATGATCGCAGCTGCTCTGTCAAAGTCGCCTTCCTTTACGGCTCTGATATATTCCGGTATGTCGATATGTGCCAGACAAGTGCTTCTGCAAGGAACCACATTTTCTTCATAAGAACGCTCCGGCTTCATTATCTTAAAGGCATCCATGATCGAGCCTGTCGGGCATACTTCAATACAAGCACCGCAGAAACGGCAGCCTGCGTCTGCAAGACTCTTGCCATCAGGCACACCTGCACGGATACCTGCGTCAGTTTTTACATAATCAAGGATCTTTACGCCTCGCATCTCCTGACAGGCACGGATACAGCGTCCACATCTCACGCAGCGTGTGAAAAGATGTGAGATAAGCGGATTACTTTCATCATTCGTAACTGCTCTGGACTTCTTTCTCCATCTCTCAGGGCTCACACCCATGTACTGATACATGGACTGGAGCTCGCACTTTCCATACTTCGGGCATCCGGTACAGTCAGCAGGATGTGTGGCAAGGATCAGCTCCATCGCCATCTTTCTGACCTTATCTGCAGCCGGGCCGTTGACCGTGATCTTCATGCCATCTTCCACGATGGTCTTACAAGAGGGGACTGCCCCCTCTACTCCGTCTATTTCAACAGAGCAGAGACGACAGCCGCCTTTTGCTTCGAGATCAGGATGAGAGCAAAGATGAGGAATAAAAACGCCTGCTTCAAGAGCCGCATCAAGAACGGACGCGCCTTCTCTTGCTTCAATTTCTTTTCCGTCAATAAAAATTTTCATCTAAGTCAAACCTCTGTTTTTTACTCAAAATCATCAAAATCTTCATCGCCTGCAGAAGCATTTTCACCGGCGATACGTCCGCTGTTCAGGCAGAATCCCATTGTGTTTCCGGAAAGGATGAACGGATAGCTGTCTCCGAAAATGTTGCATGCGTCTGTTCCTGCACAATAAAGACCAGGAATAACCTTTGCGTCCTGAGTGAGAACCTGTGTCTTGTGGTTGATCTTTACTCCACCAAGAGAGCCGTATGCACCAACATTTTCTCTGCAGAGATAGAACGGAGCCTTTTCGATAGGCTGCATATATGCACGATCCTTCTCAAAGATCTCGTCGTATCCGTTTTCGCACATCTCGTTGTATTCTTCGATCTGACGTACAAGTCCCTCTACATCGATACCTGCCTTTTCAGCAAGTTCTTCGATAGTATCAGCCTGTACGATAGGCTCGTATCCGTCAGCGAGATCTCTCTCCCACTGCTCGTCAAAATGATCAAAAAGGTCATGAGGATGCACGTGAGAAACGATATCCGGTCCCTTCTTCTTATATTTTTTAAGAAGCTTACTATCAAAGATAGAGTAGGCAACCTTTCCCGGCTGAGCTGCGATCGCATTTCCTGTGAATGTAGTATTTGCGATCTGATCCTCCGGCATAAATCTTTCACCGTTTCTGTTTACCCAGAGGCAAGGCTGACGGAAAGCACCGTCAAGGATGAAGTGATTCATGTTGTCAGGCAGCTGATACATGAGCTCCATGATGCAGGGCTCTTTTCCTGCGCCAGCTTCCCATGCCATCTTGATACCTTCGCCCTTCATTCCAGGGATCGCAAAGTTGTAAATAGTATTGCCATACTCAAACTCGGTCTGCTCCCTGATCATCTCCGGATTATCACCGAATCCGCCTGTACAGATGATCACAGACTTTGCTCTTGCTTCGATTTCTTCACCATTTTTATCAACAGCGATGACACCTACTGCTGCGCCATCTTCCATGATGATCTTCTTAACAGGTGTTTCAAATCTGAAATCTACACCGAGATCTTTTGCTCTCTCTGTCATCTTCTTTGTCATGGCAGTTGCGCATCTCGGGCCAGGCATGCCGCCGTCCTCAGGCTTTACTACATGCCATGTGAACTCACCGTCAGAATAAGCACGTGTTGCCTCCGGTGCACTGAATGCTCTCTGAACACCTACAAATTCAACACCCATGTCCATAAGCCAGTCGATAGTGTCACCTGACTTAAAGTAGTAATCTCTTACCATTCTTGCGTCTACACGATAGTGAGTGAAATACATATGCTTTCTGAAAGCTTCCCCCGGAGTAAGAGCGATCATGTGCTCTTTCTGGATCCTGGAACCTACACCGAGAGGACCCATTCCCATATTTGCCGCACCACCTGTTGTGGATGATTTTTCAAAAGTAATAACGCTTGCGCCATTTTCTGCTGCTGCGATACTTGCTGCCAGTCCTGAAAGACCGGCTGCTACTACGATTACATCTGACTGTAACTGTTCCATTTTTTGTACCTCCACTTTTCTAAAAAGTTATTGTCTTAAATTCCCTTAAAAGTCTTCTCCTTATATCTGAGGATCTTCTTGCCAACGATCTCCCTGTTTTCCGGATTCTCGAAAAAGCCGCCCTGTGTACGTCCGATCTCTTCAAGATGTCTTGCTCGTCCTTCAACTGTCGTACGATCCTTTAACAGACCATCTTCCTGAATGACGAACTTCCACTTTCCATCTTCTGTCTTCTCGAGGTTTCCACCTGCTCCGCACACCTGGCACTCGATAGGATAATGAAGTCCATCCCACTGAGGTTCACCGAGTACAAGTGCATTGGAGTGACAGTTCGGACACCAGCCCATGTCTTCATCTCCGAGCCAGCCTCTCTTTTCAACAGGTGTCTTAACTGCTTTTATGATATTCTCACCAAGCTTATGTGCTCGCTCTATCAGTTCATCGTTAAGAAGACACTGTGCAGGTCCCGGTACTCTTGTTGCGAGAATCATATCTACAACTTTCATATCTGTTGTAAACATTGTTGCCTGCATGCCTTCCAGTGCCATTGACTGCCATGCACGTGTAGAACCGCCTACAGAGATAAGTCCTGCAACTCTGTCTCTATGCTCGATCGCACCGATCGTCTCAAGGAAAGCTGTCTCATAACTAAGACTTCTCTGTGCAAATGAGAGATAAGTTGCTGACGGCATTAAGTCATATGTCGGAACGGAATAGATAACAGCATCCTGATCCAGAAGCACGTCCATGATCTTTTTCTTGTCATCTTTTTCATCAAGAACACAGCCAACGTTCTTGCCCTGTGACATTCCGATAGTGCATGAAGTACAACCTGTACAATCAAGGATGTTGTAATCCTTGAGATTGATCATTGTTACCTCTGCACCTGCTTCTTCACAGGCAATAAGTGCTTCTTTCAGCAGAATTTCGCTGTTGCTGTTTTTTCTTCCGGCTGTAACGCCCATTACTTTGATACCCATTAGATTTCTCCTCAAAAATAAATAATCCGACTTTGTCGGGTTTTCACGTAAGCGCTGTGCGCTAACTTAGTTAAAAATTTATCATTAATTGTTCTTATTTACATCCAATGGATATATAGTAAAATGATTAAATATCGTTTCATTTTTCCGACAAACGTCGGATGAATTTTCATCAGTTTTAAAGGATTTACTTAATATGGCTTATATTTCAGATATTGTTTCTGCTATAGAGAAAAAATACGGACTTGTCGTAGAGGGAAACTACGCAAAAAGACATTCTACCGACGGAATACGCTTTTTAAATGATACGGATGCCACTATCGGACACTTAAATCCGAATGTACTGTATCTCGCAAAATACGATTCCTACGGAAAAGCCGAAGTGTACGGAGATATTATCTTTGTCGGGACAGGTAATGAGGAGCCGGTCTCTGATTCCATCTTTATAAGAGAATCTCTTGATCTCATAGAACTCTACAATCTCATAGAAGATGTTGTACTGTCCTATCAAAGGATAGATATGCAGAAACAGAATCTTTTCAGCATCCTTCATAAAGGCTACGGAATAGATTCTCTGCTAAAGACGGCTTACAAATATTTGAACAATACTATCGTTGTCTGCGACAGCAGCTACGGCATCATTGCATCATATCCCGAATTGTCTGTCGATAATGATCTGGAGATCAGAAACGATCGTTTGTCCGTTCGTACAAAAAATTCTGAAGATATGGAACAAAAAAAGATCACCGAGCGAATTTATCACTCGGTGTATCCTTTTGCGACTAAATTTGAAGGTTATTCATTTGAATGGATCTTTGAAAGCATAAGGATAAAGCACGCTGTTGTAGGATATATCTGCGTACAGTGTAAAGAACGCAAGCACACAGAAAGTGATCTGGATCTCATCCATGTGCTTGGACAGATGGTATCCATCCAGCTGCAAAAGGACGATTCCTATAACAATCCTCAGGGAATCAAATACGATGTGTATCTAAAAGACCTTTTCAGCAGACGCTATGACGAAGAAACTTCCCTCACACAGCTGTCATTTCTCGGTGTGAAACCAAAGGAATACTACTATATCTTAACGTGCAGCTTTGAAGCAAACTTCAACAGACTGATGGCTTATCATTACTACATACACCAGCTTTCTACCATTTTTACGAACAGTATAACCGGTATTTTTGGAAACCGCTTTGTAACACTGGTTTCCACGTCAACTATGAGAAAAATCGACGAAAAACAATTAAACAGACTGGAAACCTTTCTTACAATGAACCATATGATAGGCACTATCAGCTATACATACAGTAATCTCACAGACAGTGCCTCTTACTTTAATCAGTGTCAGGGACTTCTTTCCCAGCGTTTATCGACATTTAACGAGTCTCCTATCATCTTTTATGAAGACTACTACTTAAAGCATATATTGAATGTAATGAATAAACCTGCTCTCGTAGAGGCATCCATCCACCCTTCGATAAAGTTCATGAAAAAATATGATCTGGAGCATGGAACAAATTACATAAGCACACTCGAAACGTATTTTGACAATAACAGAAGTGCCCCTGCGACGGCCAACGCGCTTTTTATTCATAAGTCAACATTGTTTTACCGCTTCGATAAAATGAAGCAGATCTTCGGCATCCGGCTAGATGATAAGGATGCTTTATTTGCATATGAATATTCGCTGAAGATCATGAAATGAGAGCATCTACTGTCTTTTATTTCGCTTTTTTCTCCTTATCATCAGGATAGCGCAAATGATCAGATAAATACCGCTCCCGAACATCCAAACCTCATTTTTTTCGCAAAGTTCCAGTATAAACGGGGCAACAGACATAACTGCACTGCCAAGAACGGAATACAATACAAGGCTCTCTGTATCATCCAGTCCTTCTATGACACTGATATTTCCCATATATATATCCATAGAAACCGGTGTACCTATTCCGTCTACAAGCCCTGCAAGGATTGAAGAAAGTATGATCACGGCAGTCATGAAAAACGGTATGTTCAGCATAATCATCGAAACCGCACCTGTCACAAGTACAAGCATTTGAATCGTGATATCGCTTTTAAACTTATTTTTCATTAAATTATAAACACGTTCTCCGAGGTACAGACCGGCTACTCCATTCAGAAGATTTGCATAAGTCAGGACAACTCCCGGAAGCCGCAGAGACTGGATCCTTCCGGGGATCAGACATACGATTATCATTAAAAGAAAATACTGTGGAATGATAACCAGGCATATCGTTTTCAATAGTCTTTTCGAAGTTATAGTTTTGTTTAATCTTATTATAAAATTATCATTTGATATTTTTTCTTTTTCATTCGAAGCATTTAATAGCAGTTTCCATGGCATAAAAAGGAACATAAATATCAAATACAACATATATCCTATCGCAGTAGCAATGAAGGTTGTCTGATACCCAAATACGCCTGCAATGACACCACCAAAGCCCATACCACACAGGATTCCACCGATCACGCCATTGTTGCTGGCTGCCAGATTAGCACTACGTTCTTTCTCACAGGAGTAGCCATCTGAAATGACGATATTTCTGACCTGTTTGACGCCTGCTGTTCCAACGCCTGCAAAAAATCTCATTATGACCATAACTAAAGTCGATGTGGTAAAAAAACAGCCGAGATTAGCAACGATCATGACAATAGCTGAAATAACTGTCAGCTTTTTCCCCGCAAGGCGCTTTCCGATATAGGGCATAAAAAACATCCCGAGAAGATCTGCTATAGAACAGATTGAGATAGACAGTGCTGCCGCTGTGATCGGAGACATGCCGAGAGTTCCCTGATTCCATTCCTTGATCTGAAGTGCGGAAAAAGACAGACACATATAGTCAAAAGTGACCGAAAGAAAATTTCCGTAACGTATTGCATTCGCTATATGCTTATATTGATCCTCAGAAGGTTGTCCAAATAGCTTACTTCGTCTAAAGGAGATCATATCTGAAAGTATGATCGACTCCTTCATGACGATAATAGCGAGAACGATCGTTGCAATGAAAGTCAGTGCCATATCCAGTACGTTCCGATGGATATAACCCTCTGAAATACTGTAGGCCAGCGTTCTCTTTTCATTCTCTCCGTATAACGGCAGTGTATATTCATTTTGTCTGACAGAATCATTGCGTTCCTTTATGTACAGCGATGCGATCGAATCATTTTCCTGTCGCTTTTCTTCCATGTACTCATCCAGATCGTAGATCTCCTCTATCACAACTCCTTTTTTCAGGACATCATTGATCGTTGAATTTACATATGCAGCCGTACCTTCAGCACTTTTTAGAGCTGCTTTTTCAAATTCCGGACGGTAATTCACTGTCAGAAAAATTCCCTGAATTGTCACACCTAAAATCATCAATAAAACTATATGGTTATCTGATACGCCTTTTTTATATCCTGCAAAACAGCAAATGGTCATGATCAAAAAAACGATCAAGCTTCCGATAACGGATTTTTTGAGTGAATCCTTTAATTCTTCTTTTATCTTGATATATGAATAATAGGTCTTAAGGTATCCCTCTAATCCATCCTCATTGCTGCGTATTTCCTGGATGACTTCTCCATAATCAGATCGTTCCAGCTGAAAATAGGATTCTTCCATTGTTGATGCTATGGCTTCTTCATCTTTATTTGCAAGAACTATGATACTGCCCTCATTAAGAAGTAAAGCAGCTCTTTTTAAAACATCTGAAATACCATAATAGTTTGAAAGTGTCTTACCATATTCCAGGGATGTCGTTATCTCGTCAATAACCTCATCATTGCAGGATATGATAAACTGCTCCTCATTTTTTTTGAAGTAGTCGAGAATCGTAAGATAACTTAAAACACATAAACCTACAGCAGCAAGCAGCGAAATGAACTGCAAAACATAATATTTCCGAAAAAACCCTCTCATCTTATCTCCCCCTTGCCGGCTGTCCATTTACCTGTAAATACGATCTACACTGCGCAAAAGCCTGATTTTGGTTCGAAATCCTGTTTTTTGGGCAGTCGTCATATTCATAACAATATGCGGTGAGCTTTGATAAAGGCACGGCTGATCGCCTGCTTTCTTTCCATGAAGGACATTACTCAGCACCATAGCAGCATAATTTCCATAACCTTCATAATCAAAGCAGGACAGGCACATCAGTGCACCGCCTTTACTGATAGAATCTCCGTCGCCTACAAGAGACGGAACACCTCTATCGGACATTAATCCGGATATTTCCGTTACATTATCATCATCCATTGTCCCATAGCAAAACAGAAATGCATCAAAGTCCTGCATATTAGTATTTTCCAGATCTTTAAGGAATTTTTCGTCAAAGTTATCTTTATAGCTATCATCTTCACGATATATCATTTCATGAAGCTTAACATTTAATCTGTTCGCAGCATCTCTATACTCTGTATTTCCGGCTATCACATCAAATTCATCAATGCAGGCGAAGCCGATATTCTTAAAATCAAACATGCTTTGATATCCTTCAAACTGACGCTTATATGGATTTTTTTCTACAAGCGCCCAGATATCATCATCTCCTGTATCCTCGGCAGAATCGATAATCCCTGCAGCAACCGGATCAGTCGCAAGACAAACCAGAAAAGGGATCGGCAGATCCAGTTCCTTAAGAAATAGTCCCGGATCGGTTCCGGTCGCCACGATAACGTCCAGTTCTCCGTTTTTGACTTTTTCTCTGATCTTATCTGCTATCTCTTCATTTCCATCGACATCTATCATATAGGGTTCATCATCAAAGATGATCGAATTTCCTTCCTGGTTCCGTACTATGTGTTCATAGTAATCAAAAAAATCTTCGGAAGAACCGGAAAGATCTGTCTTTTCTCCAAGATAACCCATTTCCTTAAGACCTTCTGCCAGTCCTTTCAGACACAGGTATGAGCTCTCAATCGGAGGCCCAAGGTCCATAAAGCCGATACGAAATGGTTCACCGGAGGGCTTTTTACAGGGTGTTACATCAAAATCATGTTCCTGCCGTACGAGATTTACTTCGATCAGATCCTTTTGGGCGCATCCAGACATTACAAGAGCAGAAAAAAGCATCAGGCACCCCAGAATTATCCTAGATATTTTATAAAATGTTTGCACTAAATCGTGCCTTTGAATATCTTGCAATGCTCTCATACCAACCCTCACTTTTATCCTCTGCACTTATGAGATCATTATAAAATTCAAACATTCCCATTTCATGGGCGTTTCTGATATTTGTTTTGAGTAAACGTAAAAAACGATCTTCATCCGGCATTTTTGCTAAAACCTCAATGGGGCCTGCATTTACAGCTCCTTCTCCGGTGTCAAAAAGCATCACAATGGGACCGCTGATATATCCGGAAAAATCGTAATCCTCTGCTGCATCGGCAAGCTCATGATATCCGCAGTATCTTAATGCCGAAAGCGTCAGCTTTTGCCAGTCCGGAAGATAGCAGGACTGAAAAACACCGCCAAAAAAGCTGAATCCCCGCATAAATCCCGTAAGAAACCATGATAGATATACATCCGGTATTATCTCTTTCTGCAATAGTTTCTCTTTAAGTACTTCCGGTTTCATAGATATCGTGACTGTTTCTCCGTCGATTTTACGGCCCCTTAAGTAACCATCTTCATCAAGTTTCAGGATAAAATACCGCTTTTCTTCATCGCATCCTCTAAATAAAAGACTTGCAAGCGGTCGTCCTTCAAGATCATACAGTTCATTTAATCTTTTCACGTATAAAACATTAGAAAGAAGTTCGTAAAGAATACTGTCTTTTCCTTCTATATCCTTGATGATAAGCCTTGCAAAAAGTTCCTCAGCCTCCAGATATATAAGACTTTTCCCGCCGGTCAGCTGCGGTATCCTGTCCATCAGGCCTTTTCCAATGAAAAACGCCTGGTCAGGAAACCGGTCAAGTGAAAGAATATCCTCTCGAAGATAAAGCTCATTAAAAAGCCTCTTTAACTCTTTCTTTACTAAATACCTGTTTATTTTAGGGAGCGCTTTATCCCTTGCTCTGGTTACCAATCCACTGTCGAATCCCTGCGTAAGCGTTGCAATGGCGCCCGTCGGCTTTTTGGGAAAGATCGGAATATGAAGTGCTTCACAGGTTTCCGTATAGATAATGATCCCCCGGGCATAGGTAGAGCTGATCAATGGTACACATCCATATGTAAGGATCGGTATAACGGCAACATCTTTTGACATACTGCTAAGCAGTCGTGTAAAAAACAGATCTCCCTGAAATGACTGGGCCGAATAGAATCCTCCGAGATGATCCGCGGTATGAAGCGCTCGTAATGCCAACGCTCTCCCTGTTTCTTCGGCTTCTTTTCGAC
>CAMVTN010000068.1 GCA_947170415.1 uncultured Lachnospiraceae bacterium
AAGCTTTTCCTCCAGAAATTCCGTAACCGTCGGAACTCCTTCCTCTCCCATTCTGTAGAGAGTGATGCCACTGCCCTTAAGCTCCTGCTCTGCCTGCACGAAATATCTGCCGTCTGTCCATAGACCGGCTTCATTCTGCATGACCACCAGATCTCCATTAGATCCTGTAAAGCCTGAGAAAAATTCTCTGACCTTGAAATAGTCACTGACATATTCCGAATTGTGAAAATCCGCTGTGTTGATATAGTATGCGCTAACCTCTTCACGGATCATCTTTTCTCTGAGTTTCTTAAGTCTCTTCTCAATGATATTTGCACTCATTAGTCTTTACACTCCTTAAGTCCTATAAAATATCCATCATAAGCATAATAAGTCAACTCAAAGTTATCAAGCATATTTTGCTGAGCCATCGTAAATATGTATATAGTATCTTCCGACGGATGTCTCGCAGAATCCTCTGCGATCTCCCTTGTATGCAGGTCAAAAGCCCTGGCAAAGTTAAAATCATTTATGGTCATACCATTCATTGCTGCATAATTTGCAAAAGCATACTGCTCATTTTGCATGAGAAGATCCTTATTCATGAAAACGATATGCCTGTATTTTCCGCTTTCTGCCAGTTCTTCCCATATAGGCGCATCTAACACCTCCATTGCCGGCTGCGCCTCTCTTATCGACCTTCCTTTATCTGATATGCCCGGATAAAAATCGACGATCTGCAGCACAAGACAGCTTATAGTCAATACCATGACGATTTTTTCCATACTAGTCTTCGTATTTAACACATTTTCCTGCCCAAGCACAGCAAATGCCCCAAATATCAAGAGATACATAGGTATCCATGCAAATCTTCCTGTAGAGCGAAAAACCTCCCATGCACTCCTTATAAATCCGGCGCTTCCAATGTCATACATCCAGAGCAAATGCCGCCCTGCGCTAACTTCCGTAGACAAGGAAAAAAGCAGTGAAAACACAAAGAGCCCTATTCCGAATCCAACCGCCGGTCTTTCCCATATTTTTTTCCGGATTCCTGCGTACAAGGCTGCAAAGACAAGAACGATAAGGCCAAGCCCCAGATACGAAAAGCCCTCGGTCTGACCTTCTGCATAATACGGTATCTCCGGCATAAATGATGACCAACGTTCCGGGATAAAAAAGCCCAAAAGATTGAAACTATAATATCCAAGTCCGGGAGCTCCGGAACTCATACCTGAACTAAACCCGCCAAGGATCCACAGCGTAAATACCGATGCCGCCAAAAAAGACACAGGTTTCAATAAAGCACGAAGTTTCCCCCTCTGTTCATACCATGTGCGAAGAGCTGAAAATATCATAAAGAAAGCACATATTCCCAAAAGATAGATATGAACCGATGCACAGAGTACTCCTGTAAGCCCCCATCTCAGCGCAATCATAAGTGTACGTTTTTTTGCAGAAACTCCCTGCACACGATCTGCATCCGAAAGGAAAAGATATAAAGCCAGCAATATTATCCAATGTGATGAAACAGCGGTGTGCCAGAAAACCCGCCGTACAAAGGCAGGGATAAATATGAGAAATGACGTGTCTATAAGACGCAGAACATGATTTTTTACATATCGTGCAAGTATCCTTTCTGACAGGATCCCCTGCATTACAAAGCAGAAAAGTCCCCATAGACCAAAATACTGAAATGTCTTCGGAAGAAACGCCCGAAAGAGCTTGAAAAAGACCGCGCACAAAGGAATTGAATCCGTAAAGATCACAGATACGCTGTACGGATGATCTGCGGTGTTCATCATGCCGACCATAGGCTGCCATGGCGCCTCTCTAAATAAAAGCCAACCATAATAGTGCTGTCCCGGATCACCCTCTGTCAAAAAATCCGTATAAAAAGGCAGCAGGACTTTGGGGCCAAAGATCAAAATAAAGATCATCAGTCCCATAAGTCCTGCTGCAATCGTTACAACTCTCCCCTTTAGTTTCATTGTCCCCCTTGAAATTTACAGCGTTACCCTTCCTGTATCCGCTTCGTAATTCATCAAGCGATCTTCCGCTTCTTTAGAAATGCTATGAACAAACTGCGATGCCGCTTTCAGCATATCTGCATCATTATAAACATCCGCGATCTTGAAATCCATTACACCGGACTGGCGGATACCAAAAAGATCCCCCGGTCCCCTGAGTTTCAGATCCTCAGAGGCGATCTTGAAGCCGTCATTCGTAGAATTAAGCACCTTCAATCTCTTATTTTCATCTTCTCCACCGGCGGTGTTCACAAAGATACAGTAGGACTGTGCTTTTCCTCTGCCCACACGACCTCTTATCTGGTGAAGTGCTGCCAGTCCAAATTTTTGTGCATCTTCTATCATCATGACAGTCGCATTCGGAACATCTACGCCAACTTCAATAACTGTTGTAGACACCAGCACGTCCGTCTCATGTTCAGAAAATTGCCTCATGATCTCGTTTTTATCTTTTGGTTTCATTTTACCATGAAGCATAGCCACGCGGACCTGATCTCCGTAAATTTCCCTGAGTTTTTCAGAGTAATCCGTGACATTTTCACCTTCTACCATCTCAGAATCTTCCACCTGAGGGCAGATAACATAAGCCTGATGGCCTTCTTCAACCTGCTTCCGTATAAAGTTATACGCTTTTTTTCTGTACTCGATCCCTACAACCGCATTTTTGATCGGGAGACGCGCCGCCGGAAGCTCATCCATAACAGAAATATCCAGATCGCCGTAAAGGATTATTGCAAGCGTACGCGGTATAGGCGTCGCTGACATTACGAGTACATGAGGTACCTTTTTGTCAATTGCCTTGTCCGCAAGCACCTGCCTCTGATTTACTCCGAAGCGATGCTGTTCATCTGTAACAACCAGTGCCAGATTCTGAAAAACCACATCCTCCTGTATCAGCGCGTGTGTACCGATCACGATCTTTGCGTTCCCGTTCTCGATTTCTTTCTTTGCCTCTCTCTTTTCCTTCGCAGTGAGAGATCCTGTGAGAAGCACAACCTTATAATCGAGTCCATATTCCTCAAAAAGTCCTCTGATCTTTTCCGCATGCTGAGACGCGAGAACTTCCGTCGGTGCCATCATCGCACTCTGATAACCATTTGATGCAGCTGTGATCATAGCAAGAAGTGCCACAATAGTCTTTCCACTGCCGACGTCTCCCTGTACCAGACGATTCATCGCACGCTCTCCACCAACGTCATTCAGAACGTCCTGAAAAGCTTTTTTCTGAGCATTTGTCAGCTGATACGGAAGCCTGTTTATCAACTCCGCTGCTTCCTGCGACTCTTTCATCACGAAGTCATTATGAGATGACGCAGTTTCAGTCTTCATCCGTCTCACAGAAAGGAGAAATGACAAATACTCATCAAAAGCCAGCCTCTTTCGTGCCTTTGTCATGATCTCGGGGGATGCCGGTGAATGTACCGTCCTAAGCGCAGACTCCAGATCCGGCAAAGACAGCGCTTCTCTCTCCTTATCCGTCAAAAAGTCCCTGATAGGAGAAACTGCATCAAAGGCACTTTGAACCGCCTTCCCAATTCCTTTTGACGTAAGACCATGAGTCAGAGGATATACAGGATTCAGTATCCCAACCATTTTCTCATATTCCTCTGCATGAAACATGCGCGGATGATCCAGTACAAAAGAACCTTTATTGAAATTCACCTTACCCAGAAAAACTCTGGTTATCCCGGGCTGAAGCGCTTTCTTAAGGTAAGGCTGATTAAACCATGTGAGCTTTATACCGCCTGTATCATCACTGCCAACCACATTCAAAATAGACAGGCGCCGCACATGAATAAGCGACGGCACACCCTGAACCGTAAGCCGGAGCGCAACCATTTCGCCTTTTTTCGCCTCCGAAAGTTCCGAAACCTTTCTAACAGGTGGATTAACCACAAAATCCCGCGGGATATACAGTAAAAGATCCCATAAAGAAAAGACGCCCACTTTGCCGAACAAAGCGGATGTCTTTTCCCCGATTCCTTTTATATTATTAACAGAATCCGATAACTTCATCTAAATTATTCCACCGAAATAATGTAATAATAGATAGGCTGATCGCCCTCCTGAACTTCTACTTCAACATCAGGATAAGCCTCATTTAAGAGCTCTGCGAGGACATTTGCCTTTTCCTCTGTGATCTGATCTCCATAGTAAAGTGTGATGAGCTCTGTGTCATCATCGACCATAGCCTCAACCATATCCTTTACTGTAGCATTGATCTCCTGACCAACAGCAAGGATCGCATGATCACCGATTCCCATGATATCTCCGGAATGGATAGTATGACCATCGATCTCTGTATCACGAACAGCATAAGTAACTTCACCGGTCTTTACAAGAGACAGTGCATCTGTCATTTCCTGACGATTTTCCTCTGCTGTATGATCTGGGATAAAGTTAATAAGAGCTGTGATTCCCTGAGGAATAGACTTACTCGGGATAACGATCACGTTCTTATCTTCACTGAGGTCAGCAGCCTGGCTTGCAGCGAGGATGATGTTTTTATTGTTCGGAAGAACAAATACTGTATCTGCATTAACCTTTGCAACAGCATCAAGGATATCCTCAGTAGACGGATTCATGGTCTGACCACCGGATATTACAACATCCGCTCCGAGTCCCTTAAATACTTCTGTAAGACCATCACCAACGGAAACAGTGATAAAGCCGAAATCCTTCTTCTCAGCAGGTACATCTGCTTCTTCTGCCTTATCTACAGCGCCGCTGCCGTTGCCGTCGATTTCCTCGTACTTTCCGCCATTAAGCTTGAAGAGACGCTCATTGTGCTCTTCTCTCATGTTATCTACCTTCATGTTGGTGAGATAACCATACTTCAGGCCTTCCTCAAATGCACGACCCGGGTGATTTGTATGAACATGGACCTTAACAATATCTTCCATAGCCACACAAACAATAGAATCACCGATAGACTCAAGGAATTTCTTAAAATCAGCCTCGTTCTGAGAATTAAATACTCTCTCAAGATTTACGATGAACTCTGTGCAGTAACCAAACTTGATGTCTGCATTTGCGACAGCATCACGATTGATTCCCTGAGGCTCAGCAGATGTCTGTGTCACCTCGAGGTTCAGAGTAACTTCCTTGCCCTGGATGCAATCCAAAACGCCGCGGATAACTTCGATAAGACCTGTTCCGCCGGAATCAACAACTCCTGCTTCTTTAAGTACAGGAAGCAGCTCCGGTGTCTGGGAAAGAACATATTCACCATGCTGAAGAACCTGGCTTACAAACTCCTCTGTTGAAAGAGATGTATCCTCTGCGAGTTCATTTGCCTTTTCGGAAATACCTCTCGCAACTGTAAGGATCGTACCTTCCTTCGGCTTCATTACAGCCTTGTATGCAGTCTCAACAGCCTTGTTGAATGCAGCTGCGAGAATAGGCGCATCGAGTTCATCATAATCCTGAGCTACCTTTGTAAAACCTCTTAAAAGCTGAGACAGGATAACTCCGGAATTTCCGCGGGCACCTCTTAAAGAGCCCATGGAAATACCCTTACATACAGCCTTCATATCTGCTGTCTCAGGAAGAGATGCTACTTCCTTTGCAGCTGATGTGATCGTCATGGTCATGTTCGTACCAGTGTCTCCATCCGGTACCGGGAATACATTTAATTCGTTGATCCGTTCTTTGTTAGCGTTCAGATTGTTCGCAGCGCAAAGGAAGCACTGACGAACAGCACGCGCATCGATCTTCTCAATGGACAATTTCAAAATCCTCCTGAATGTCAATCAATAACTCTGACGCCCTCGACATAGATATTGATCTTCTCTACTTCAAAGCCTGTGTATTTCTCAAGCTTATATTTCACTGCATCGACCAGATTTTCAGCAACAGCCTGGATGCTGACACCATACGCAACGATCACGTGCAGATCGATGATCAGTTTATTTGCATTAAATGTGACGTTGATTCCTCTTGCAAGGCTGTCCCCTCCAAGAAGTTTTACCAGACCGTCCTTAACAGATACCGCAGCCATTCCGACTATACCAAAGCACTCTGTTGCTTCGTTGCCTGCGTACTGCGCAATCGCATCTGTGTCAATGACAATATTGCCAAGTTCGGTACTCATGCGTCCCTTCATGTCTGTCTCCAATCCGAAGCGTCTTTTCAAAGAAATGCTGTCTGCCGCGCTTCAAAGCTTACAGCAACCGAAAATGGTATCTGTCCGATCAACTTAACAGAAACCGAAAATCTACAATATTATATCTCTTAAAGCAGAAAATGAAAAGGGTTATTGAACACATCAAAAAAGTCGGATGACATTCATCACCCGACTTTACCGATCTCAATATTATAAAGAAGATGTTATGCACGCTCAACTGCGCCGGAACGCAGGCAGCGGCTGCAAACATAAAGTCTCTTCGGAACGCCGTTCACCTTACACTTAACATGCTTGATATTAGACTTCCAGATATGGTTTGACCTTCTATGAGAATGGCTGACATTATTTCCGAAATGAACGTCTTTACCACAAATAGCACACTTTGCCATGATAACACCTCCTTGCAGACGAAGTTTTTCGAGTTCTCTTTGAGACTCGCAACGTTGATATTCTAACAAAACAATTTTACAAATGCAAGCATTTTTTTCATTTAGAAAAAAATCGTGCTGTTTAACCGTTTTCAGTACGGTCAAATGCTATATCTACTGCTGCCTCATCAGACACATCAGTAGAACCTGCCTTGGGCTCTGTAAACTTATTTACAAGTTCCGGAACCATATCCAGGATCTTTGTCATTGTATCCTGATTCTTTACATTTACAAGACGTACTTTTCCATCGTGAAGTACGAGAACTGCGGACGGAGACATCTTTCCGCCGATACCGCCTCCGCTCTTTCCTTTCTTTTCACCGGTGCCTGTGCCTGCGCCCATTCCAAATGCCACTTCTACAAGCGGGACCAGTGTCGTATCGCCTAAGACGATAGGTTCACCGACCACGGTCTTTGTTGAAAGGAAGGAACTCATCCCATTCATCAGCTGTCCGATCACTTCATCAACATTTTTTTCTGACATTTATGCTCCTTTTATCGCGTATAGGTAACTCCTACGCTGCTTTTTTTCTGCTGTTTTCTCTTCTGCGACCTCTCTTAAAACGACCGATCACAGCCTTCAGTTTTTTATTGAAATAAATCTTTAATGCTATAACCACTACAAAGAAAAGCTGTATGTGCCCCGACAGTTCAAAGTCACCTTCTATGATCTCCTCGTCAAAATCGGGCTGAAGCTGAATATGCTCGCCATACAAAGGATTAAACGCACACATCGCTCCGAGTGCCTCACCTGTAGTTGCCGGATTGGAGAACCCGAAATGCAGCCTCATACGCCATTTTCGCGGTCGTATACGTCTCCATAAAAATGCTGTTTTCTCTAAAAGATCTGCGACAACTTCCTGAGTTTCTGCGGATTCCCACAATTCTTTATAGTAAGAAATATCCAATAAAATCTGTTTTATTTTATCACATATATTTTTTATTGTGTAGCTGAGATTACGCACAGCAGATACACATTTATCAATGATTTCACGTATCTTCGAAAAGAAACTTTTATGTTCTTTTTCGTTTCCGCCATCATCTCCTGTCTCATGATCAAACTCACTTAAAACCTTGTTATCAAAGGGTTCCGACATCTTATCTTCAGCTGTTTCCTGAGGAACAACATCCTGAGAAGCAGCATCCGGATGAGCTTCGCCCTGTCCGGTAGTTTCCGGCACGGTCACTTCCTCACCAAGATCCATATCTCCGAGAACAGGGTCATAATCCGGAAGTTCTTCATCTTCTTCCTGCGCCTCATCTTCAGAAGACATGAGCTTTATTCCTGCGACTTTCACTTCATAGCCGATACCATTTCCGTCTTCGCCGCTTTCCGCCCAGGCTCTTGCGTGCAGAAATCTAAAAAGCCACATTACATTTACATGTCCGTCATATTTCTTTATCCTCTGATCCGCGTCGGCATCCATGCGATACCTTACAGGTAAAAAGAGTACGAGTCCCAGAACAAATAATACTATGCCGAGTATCACAAGCAGAATGATGCCTATGACTTTAAGCACTGTGAGAAAGATCATCATTTCTCATCCTCGCCTTCCGCTGCCTCGACAATTCCCTTTACCTCTATGGGCCGATTCCGCACTATCTATTTTCTCTGATGGCCAAGCAGATATTCCCTGACCTTATAATTTCCCTGCTCCTTAACAGTATCTTCCAATATTTGTTCCACGACTTTAACAGCCTCATCGTATCCACATGCGATACCTGCTATCATAACCTCTTTATGCAGAAACGGCTGCAGCAATACATACGACGGATATATTTCCAAGAGATCCGTTCCATACTGCGGGATGACGATACAGTACACATTTATCATTCCCGCTCGTGACTGCAATTTTCTCTTTATCTTCCCGGCTTTTTTACATGCCTTTTCTCCGCAATACAAATTCCGGATAAACTTCAAGACCAAGCCCTCCTTTTTAAAACCCTGCCATCATAGTACCATAATTTTCTCCCCCTCCCCTATTCTTTTCCTAAAAAATCCCGATAAAAATGATATAACAGTAAATTTTGTTTATAGAGGGAGAGATAATATGCATCTGATACCATCTTCATGGCTTGAAAACGGCATGAAACTTGCCGAAGATATAAAAAGCGGTTCAACCGTAATACTCCGCAAAGGTTCAAAAATCGACAGCATTGCAATAAAGCAGCTGCAGGCATATCACATCGTCGCAGTAAACATCATGGATCCCGAGGATTTTGAAACAACTTTCTACGGTAAAACCCGTGTTTCAAAAGCCTTTAAGAAATTCGAACAGGACTATACCGCAAACCTTATGGCTTATAAAGTAGCCGTTGACTCCTTTATATTCAAGAAAGTCCCGTTCCGTCTCGATGACCTTATCGCCATCGTAAACAATCTTGTACCCGATGATATGTCCGGAAAGACCCTGTTTGCATATCTGTATCTCCATCTGCCAACAGAAGACGAACTGACTTACGCTCACGGATTGAACGTTGCCCTTATCTGTAAGATCGTTGCTCAATGGCTAAACTTCTCAAAAGAAGACACAAGAGACCTGTGCCTGTGCGGTTTTTTATATGATATAGGAAAATTCAATATTCCAAACGAAATAATCTGGAAGCCTGAAAAATTAAATAAAATGGAATATGACCTGATGAAGACGCACGCTTTCTTTGGATGGCATCTGCTCTCTCACTATTCAAAGAATGTAAGCGAACGTGTTCTGAATGCTACACTTCAGCACCATGAACGAAGTGATGGTTCCGGCTATCCTCAGGGACTGAATCAAAACGAGATCGATCAATTCGCCAAGATAATGGCTGTATTAGATGTTTATGAAGCTATGACAAGCGCACGCCCGTATCGTACTTCAAAGTGTCCTTATGAAGTTATCCAGATACTGGAAGATACGGGACTGCAGCTTTATGATGTGAGTTTTATAATGACTTTCTTAAATCATATTGTTGACGAGCTTATAGGAAACCGCGTCAAACTAAACGACGACACCGAGGGCGAGGTCATCATGAATAATCCTCAAAACCTCGCAAGACCTATGTTAAAAACAGACGACAATAATGTAATAAATCTTGCTCAACGGAAAGACTTAAAGATAATCGCTATTATCTAGACTGCTCTCTCCTTTGTTTTCTCTTTTTACGTTCCTGGAACAACGCGTATCCTTTCTGAAGGATCTCGCGTTCGTTCTGGAAACGGATCAGATGTATCGCTTCATGATACTTATAATATCCCGAATCAAAGAAGTATTCCTGTCTCTGGGGATGACTGAAATAACTGTCCGCTTCCATAAGGAACCAGTGCACTGTCTTATTTACAACGCCTTCCGGCACTCTGAATGTATATCCGCTTTTCCCTATATAATCCACGATCCTTGCATCCACGCCGGTTTCTTCTTTTACTTCTCTGAGCGCGGTCTGCATTTCATTTTCTCCCGGTTCCATGGTTCCCTTAGGCAGAACCCATCCATCATAGTGATTTTTATAGTCCTTATACAGAAGGAGAATTTTACCCCTGTACACTACAATTCCACCGCAGCTGGTCGCTTCGATCACATGCTCCCTCCGAACTGCATCCATATAACCTCCGTCCGGGCATTTTGCCCTGTTACCTTTTGTAATACGCATCAAATACTCTTTTCGCTACCGGAACGGCATAATCACCACCGCTGCCGGCGCCTTCCATGATCACTGTCACTACAAGTTCAGGATCTTCCACATTTGAAAAACCCGTGAACCACGCATGGCTGTTTCCTTTTATCGTACCATATTCTGCCGAACCTGTCTTTCCCGCAACAGAATATGATAAGCCTTTTAGACGCTTTCCTGTACCGTTCTCAACTACTCCAACCATGAAATCTGTGAGTATTTCCGCTTCTTTCTCAGTCATGAGGGTCTTGTATTTTTTCGGTTCTGTTTCAGAAATAAGCTCTCCGAGATAATTTGTTCTTTTTTCAATCTCATAAGGCCGCATAAGAATGCCGTCATTGGCGATCGCTGATGTTATAAGCGCCATGTGAAGCGGTGTTATCAGCGTTTTTCCCTGTCCCATGGCAGTCTGAAGTATTTCTTCCGATCCCGATTCCTCATCAAGGACAAAACTGCTCTTTGAATATGCGAGATCCGTAGGGATAGTTTTTCCAAAAAGCAGATCTCCTGCCGTTCCCGAAAACTTCTTTATCCCGAGCAGAGTTCCGATATTTGCAAAGGAACAGTTACAGGACTTTTCAAAGGATTCTCTAAGATCTTCGCTTCCATGGACAGAGCGATGATAGCATTCTATATCCACCCCATCATAATTCATTTTACCCTTACATGTATAGCTATAATTCTCATAATCATCCGGATGTTCTCTGATATATTCCAAAAGAGTCACTATCTTAAACGTGGATCCCGGCGGATAAAGTCCCTGTGTCGCTCTGTTTACGAGCGGTGAATTATCGGTATCACGGCTTATCGCTGCCCAGTTTTCAGATACTGTATTTGGATCATAGTCAGGCTTGGAAACCATCGCCAGGATCTTTCCGGTCTTTGGCTCCATGGCGATAACTGCGCCTTTGTACACTCCCAGCGCATCATAAGCCGCTTTCTGGAGATCTGCATCAAATGTTGTGTAGATATTGTCTCCATAATTTCTGAGCCCGTCCATTTCTTTCTGCAGCCTCTCTCCAAGAGGTGCATTAGATGTCAGGAGCTCGATATTTGCCGCACTTTCCACTCCGGTCTTTCCATGTGTCGAAAACCCCACCGCATGGGCAAAGAGTTCATTATACGGATAGTACCTGACCTCCACGTTCTGGGAGTTCATGGCCTCTTCTGCCAGTATTTCTCCTTTAGCAGAAAAAATAGTTCCGCGTATTACCTGACGTTCCAGATCATTTTGTCTCATATTGTATGAGCTGTTAATGGCTTTAGGCGCATTAAACTGCACATACCAGACAAAATACCCGATCATCGCCGTAAAGATCACCATAAAGAACGAAAGGATCACATAAAACACATGCTTATTTCGCATGACGCACCTCCGTTCTGGCATCACTTTCTGCTTTTATAAGGTATATCCCCTGCACAATGGAAAACATTATAAGAGTCGCAAGTACTGACGATCCGCCGTAACTCACAAGCGGAAGTGTCACACCTGTAAGAGGGATAAACTTTGTAACACCTCCCACAGTGAGGAATACCTGGAAAATATAATTGATAGCTATGCCGAGGACCACGAGCCTGTAATAAGTCTGATGAACAGCCATAGCAAGATTCATAAAAAGCAAAAATGTACTGAGGCACACAAGTATCAGGCATACACTGAATATGCAGCCCATTTCCTCAGAGACTGCCGAAAAGATAAAATCCTGCTCAACTACCGGGATCTTATCAGGAGATCCCATGTAAAGTCCCATACCGAACCAGCTGCCTGTACCGATGGCAAATAAAGACTGGGTTATCTGATATCCCTGACCGTCGATATAGGAAAAAGGCTCTCTCCACGCAAGGAATCGCGTCCGCACATGCGAAAACAGGCGATAACCAAGCAGTGTCCCCGCAACCGCGCCAAAAGCACCCGCTCCGAGCACTAACGGATTATTAAGCGCCGCATATACCATAAACACCATTATCACAAAAAGTATCAATGCACCACCGAGATCTCTCGAAAGCGCAAGTATCAGTATATGCGCAAATCCAAGTCCCACTGCTCCCGCAAAGTACAGGAGCCAGTCTTCGCCTTTCGCTCTTTTCTGATTAACATCAGTAAGAATTCCCGCAAGGAATAGAACAAAAATTATTTTTACAAATTCAGAAGGCTGAAATGTTATTCCTGCGATCGAATACGACAGCTTTGATCCATTTGTAACGGCTCCGGCCACAAGTACAGCAGACAGCGCCGCGATTCCGGCAAACCCATACACCCACGTAACCTTTGATAAAAGCCGTAGTTCGGAAACAAGATAAGGTACTGCCATAGAAATGCAGACAGAAACCGCAGCTATCAAAAACTGCCTCAATGATTTTCCTTCCGACAGACGCATTAGCATGATAAATCCGATAGCAAGAAACATGCATGTGTTATTTACTATCATCGGACTCCCGGAAGGATAAACGATATGAAAGATCACTATCGTGCCTATAAACAAAACACTCTGAAGCGCACCGTAATAAATGCAGCGAGGATCATCTGTCCTGAAATACAGCACCGTAAATCCCAGTATATGGATCAGCATGAGAAAAACGATCTGAAAGATATAAAACCCTCCTCGCTCTTTTTCCGATCCATAGGCAAATGGCATAAAACAGTGAAATGTGTAAAATGCCATAAGTATCGCCAGGAGATACCTCGAAAGACCGAGTAATGCAGTACTCATTGTCACTCCACTCCCTTCCGGAAGTGCCCTTTCGTGAAATGAG
>CAMVTN010000069.1 GCA_947170415.1 uncultured Lachnospiraceae bacterium
GCAAGAATGGACAAGACTGCTGCCAAAGAGCTTGAATTCCTTAAGAAGATCAAGGAAGTTCTCGAAGGCGGCAAGATGGCTCGAGAAATGGAGATCGATGATGAAGATGAGATGGCTCTTATGAATGGCTATGATCTCCTTACATGGAAGCCGGTTATCTATGCTGCAAACGTAAAGGATGACGATCTTGCTGATGACGGTGCGTCAAATCAGTATGTGGCAGCGGTTAGAGATCTCGCTGCAAAGACCGGCAGCGAAGTATTTGTGATCAGCGCGCAGATTGAGGCTGAGATTTCAGAGTTGGATGAAGATGAGAAGGCAGAATTCCTTGAGAGTCTTGGACTCACTGAGTCAGGTCTTGACAAGCTCATCGCTGCAAGCTACAGAACACTCGGACTTATGAGCTTCCTTACATCCGGTGAGGACGAGACAAGAGCATGGACTATCAAGATCGGTACAAAGGCTCCGCAGGCAGCGGGTAAGATCCACACTGATTTTGAGAGAGGTTTCATTAAGGCTGAGGTTATCAATTGGGAAGATCTCATTCGTGAGGGTTCTCTGCCGGCAGCTCGTGAAAAGGGTCTCGTTCGTATGGAAGGAAAGGAATACGTTGTTCAGGACGGAGATGTAATTGTTTTCCGTTTCAATGTATAAAAGTAAGTTGAAATATGAATGTTACAGATATTGAGTTTCCAAATCTTCATATATATCTGAAAGATGTGCCAAAGAGCTTTTCTGTATTTGGATTTTCAATCGCGCTTTATGGCTGCGTGATCGGTTTCGGAATGCTTCTTTGTGTGCTGATTGCTGGATATGACAGGAAGAGCAGGGGACTGGACGAAGATACGATTTGGGATGCGGCGCTTTACGGTATTGTATTTGGTATTTTCGGAGCGCGTGCATACTATGTGATATTTCAGTGGGATAATTATAAAAATGATCTCATGAGTATCCTTAATCTCAGGCAGGGCGGATTGGGAATCTACGGCGGTATCATTGCCGGATTTCTCACAGCCTGGATCTATTGCCGGATAAAGAAGCAGAGTTTCTTTGAACTTGCAGACAGTGTTGCGCTGGTATTTCCTCTGGGACAGGCAATGGGCCGATGGGGAAATTTCTTTAATAGAGAAGCGTTCGGCGGCTGGTCGGATGGTTTATTTGCGATGAGACTTCCGATAGCAGCAGTTCGTGAATCAGATATTTCTGTCGGGATTGCAGAGCATCTCACGGCGGGGATGGATTACATCCAGGTACATCCGACATTTTTGTATGAGTCGATGTGGAATATTGTATTGTTCGCGTGCCTGTTCTGCTTTAGAAAGCATAAGAAATTCAGAGGCGAGATCTTTTGCCTGTACCTGTTTTTCTATGGCCTGGGCCGGTTCTGGATCGAAGGCCTCAGGACGGATCAGCTGGTAGTGCCCGTGCTCGGGCTGCCTATCAGCCAGATTGTTGCCGTTATATGTATGCTTTTTGCAGGGGCAGCTCTTCTCAGAAATCGTTTTGCTATGAAAACGGTGGAGAGAAGTGGTGTGTCGGATTATTCAAAAAAATAAAATAAAAAAGTATAAAAAATAATACAGGATGATATAAAAGGCGGGCAGTGCCATATGTGGTGGCACTGCCCGCTTTTTGATACTACATGTAGAAAGAAAACGTTTAATTACATTTGAAAAAGGCGATTTATCAGCATTTGTGCCGTAAATATCGCCTTGCGGACGAACCTTAATTGAGCTAAAATTGTACTGAAGTGGTAGAAAGTGTCACAAAGTGGTGGATGGTGGAGAGGTGATGAAAAATATCACCAATCCCGGAAGGCGCGGTTGATTTTATGTTCATGGGGGAGTACAGCCATACAATCGATGCCAAGGGCAGACTTATAATTCCAGCCAAATTCCGTGAGGGACTTGGTGAGAAATTTGTCGTGTCCAAGGGCTTTGATGGATGTCTGTATGCCTATGATCCTGCTACATGGAGCGAAATCGAGGAAAAGTTGAAGGCTCTTCCTCAATTTAAGAAAGAATCAAGGAAAATTATACATTTCTTCCTTGCAGGCGCTTCTGAGGAGGAATATGATAAACAGGGCCGTATCCTTCTTCCGTTAAAGCTTCGTGAATATGCCGGGCTAAAGAAAGATGCCGTATTGGTAGGTGCCGGATCCAGAGTTGAGATCTGGGATGCAGAGAAGTGGGCAGCAGAAGAACCGGATGACATTGAAGAACTTGCAGAATCACTTGGAGATATGGGTTTTAGTCTCTAAAACGGAAGAACCGGGAGGAAGTAATAATTGGAACATGAATTTCGTCATAAATCAGTCCTGCTGCATGAGACAGTAGATGGATTAAATGTGAAACCCGGAGGAATATATGTAGACGGGACACTTGGTGGTGCAGGACATTCGTCACTTATCGCTTCAAAACTTGATCCTTCAGAGGGAGGACGTCTGATAGGATTGGATCAGGATGAGGCAGCGATAAAGGCTGCATCAGAAAGGTTAGAACCGTATAAAGATAGAGTGACCGTTGTTCGCAGTAATTATAGTAATATAAAAGGTGTACTGCAGGAACTTGGGATAGAAAAGGTCGATGGCATAATGCTGGACCTTGGTGTTTCTTCATATCAGCTTGATACCGCTGAAAGAGGCTTCTCGTATATGGAAGATGCACCGCTTGATATGCGAATGGATCAGAGAAGTCCGCTTAGCGCATATGAAATAGTAAATAATTATTCGGAGCAGGAATTATTCAGACTGATCCGTGATTACGGTGAAGATAAGTTTGCTAAAAATATTGCAAAGCACATTTGCATTGAAAGAGCAAAAAAGCCGGTTCAGACCACGTTGGAATTGTCGGAGATCATCAAAGCGTCTATACCGATGAAGATCAGAAAAAATGGCGGTCATCCGGCAAAGAGAACATTTCAGGCTATCCGTATAGAAGTAAACCGTGAGCTGGATGTGTTAGAGGGAACTCTCGATACAATGATCGATCTTCTGGCACCGGAAGGAAGGCTCGCGATCATAACTTTCCATTCACTGGAAGACAGGATCGTAAAGGTAAACTTTAAGAGAAACGAAAACCCGTGCATATGTCCTCCGGAATTTCCGGTATGTGTTTGCGGAAAGAAATCAAAAGGACGGGTAGTTACGAGAAAACCTATTTTGCCGTCAGATGAAGAATTAGAAGAAAATTCAAGATCAAAGAGCGCAAAGCTCAGGGTATTCGAGAAGGTGAGTGACGGGGAATAACTCACATGATCGCAAGGATGCGGAAGAGTAAAATCGAGGGGAAATCAGAATTTTTTAGGGGAGACCAGATATGGCTAGAAGAAACAAAAACAGAAGGAGGGCGCAGGCGTATGGCCGTTCTGTCGGAAGCGTATATGTCGACGGAAATACAGTAAGAACCATACAGCCGAGGCTCGATGAAAAAGATGATCTTCCGGTAAGAAGCAGAAAACGTAAGTCTGTCAAAAAAGCGTCAGCGAAGGCAAATACAGGACTGGAAACACATGTGAGTCCTGCGTATTATATGTTTGTAGTTCTTGCGATTCTTATTACTGCGGCTGTATGTATTTGGTACGTGGATATCCGTTCAAAGATAACCACAAGTCAGCGACAGGTGTCCAGACTTGAGAGTCAGCTTAATGAGCTGAAACTCAGTAACGATGAGGAATATGAACGGATAATGGGTTCTGTCGATCTCGAGGAAATAAAGAGAATAGCAATGACAGAACTTGGAATGAAATATCCGGATCAGAGTCAGGTTGTTAATATTTCCGGTGAAGGCGATGACTATGTTCGTCAGTATGGAAAGATACCGGAGAAATGAACTGATTTTGAAAAACGGAGTGCGGACCATTGAAAAAGAGAAGACAGAAAAGGTTTCAGAAATTTACCATAAAGATGCAAAAAAAGCTGGTGGTGCTGTTCATTTTCGTACTGCTGGCTTTTATTGCTTTATCCTGGAGACTGGTACAGATTTATAAAAGTAAGGGAAATGACTACAAAAAGCAGGTTCTTTCCCAGCAGCAGACGGATTCGAAGGTTCTTCCTTTCAGACGAGGTGATATCGTTGACAGAAAAGGAAGCAAGCTTGCTTATTCCGAAAAGGTTTACAATCTGGTAATCGATGCAAAGCTGATGAATAGTGATGACGGTGTTCATCTTGCGGTTACACTTGATTCGCTGCAGAAATACTTCCCGGAAGTTGATGTACAGGCGATAAGGAAATATGTTTCGGAAAATCCTGCGTCCAGATACAAGATTTTTGCGAAGAAACTTCCGTACGACGAAGTTGAGCCCTTTGAAGAGCTGATGAAGACGGGAGTGTCAGTAAACTCTGCGTCAAAAGATAAAGATGGTGAAAAAAAGGGCGCCGGAAAGCTTGCAGGAGTCTGGTTTGAGGAAGATTACCAAAGACGTTACCCATATAATTCACTTGCCTGTGATGTGATAGGATTTGTACAGGGTAATAATGCTGGATTTTTCGGACTTGAAGAGTATTACAACAGTACACTGAATGGTGTTGATGGAAGACAATACGGCTTTATGAACGAAGATGCTGTCATGGAATCGTCCATCAGACCGGCGCAGGATGGAAATACCATCGTAACCACTCTTGATACCAATATTCAGTCCATAATCGAAAAGCATATAGCGATGTTTATGCAGGCTCATAAAGATGAATATCGAGAAGGACCTGCGGCTGATAATATCGGTGTCATAGTTATGAATCCCAATAATGGTGAGATTTATGGCATGGCAGGTTATCCTGTTTTTGACTTAAATAATCCGAGAAATATGGATGGGATCGATCTGCAGTATTATATGCCTGCATCAGTTTCTGCAAACGCAGCGGCGGACGATCAGGCTGAGAATACAGCAGAAAATACTGTGGAAAATGAAGCAGAGAATGTTACTGCAGAAGTTAGCGAAAACAGTGCAGAAGTAAAACCGGAAGATACGCCGGAAATGAAGGCTATGAACAATATCTGGAGAAACTTCTGTGTTTCTGATTCGTATGAGCCCGGATCGGTTATGAAGCCGTTCACGATAGCGAGTGCGCTTGACTCCGGAAAGATCACCGGTAATGAGACCTATCAGTGTAATGGTTATCTTCCTGTCGGTGGTCACGATATTCACTGTCATAATCGACTTGGAGACGGCCTTCTTACTGTTAGACAGGGGGTTGCAAAGTCCTGTAACGTTGTACTTATGGACGTGGCTTTTGCAATGGGAAAAGAAGAGTGGCTTCGTTACAATAAGGTTTTCAACTTTGGCTTAAAGACAAATATTGACCTTGCGGGAGAAGCAAATGCGAGTGAGCTTACATTTAATGAAAACATGGGTCTTACAGATCTCGCGGTTGCGTCATTCGGACAGGGCTTTAACGTAACGATGATACAGATGGCAGCAGGTTTTTCAGCACTTGTTAACGGCGGATATTATTATCAGCCGCATATGGTGAGCCAGATCGTGAATGCGGAGGGGGCTGTCGTAGAGGAAAAGTCTCCGAGAGTCTTAAAGCAGGTTATCAGTGAAGAAACATCTGCAAAGATGCGGGATTATCTTAGCGCAGTAGTTATGAGTGAACCCGGTGAATGTACAGGTTGGTCCGCAAGACCGGCGGGATATACAGAAGGCGGAAAAACAGGAACTGCAGAGAAATATCCCCGTGCTAAGAAGAATTATCTTATTTCTTTCATGGGATATGTGCCTGCAGATGATCCGCAGGTTCTTTGTTATGTAGTAATAGACAGGCCCAATACGCCTAATCAGTCTGAGTCCACACGACTTGCTACAGTGCTTAATAAAGACATAATGACAGAAGTTCTGCCGTATCTGAATATCTTCCCGACAGAACCGCTTACAGAAGAAGAGCAGCAGGCTCTTGCAGATGCAACAGGCGATTTTTCAATCGGATCTGATCTTGTGAGTGGAAATGAAGTGCCTGAGGGTGCCGAGGGAGAAGGTGAAGATGTAGAAGCAGGTCTTAACGAAGACGGAACGATAGTGATCCCCGCCGAGGAAGAAGTAAAACTCGACAGTGCGGGAAATCCGATCTCTGTAAATCAGATAAGGTACGATCCGGAAACGGGATATCCGCTGGATCCGGTTACAGGAGAGGTTCTTGACCCTGTTACACACCAGCCTATAAATGGGGCATCGTCGGATCTGCCCGACTATTAAAACCTCTCTTGCATTGAAATGTATGCAAGAATGATTTATAATTGAAAATCGTTGTAACTAACTAAATCAGAGGAAAAGATATGTTTTTCGGTTTTTTAATAATAATGTTACTTTCGTTTGGCTTAACTGCGCTGTCAGGGCTTGTTATACTGCCATGGCTCAGACGCTTAAAAGCAAGCCAGACGGAAAGAGAAGACGGACCTGCATCACATCTCCAGAAGACGGGAACACCGACCATGGGTGGAATCATGTTCCTACTGGTTTTTCTGGTGTTTTCAGTTGTGCTTTCAGTTAAATTTCGCCAGGTAATACCGATTGCCATTTCTACTATAGGATTTGGTCTGGTTGGCTTTGCTGATGACTATATAAAGGTAGTCATGAAGAGGTCTCTCGGACTCACTCCGATACAGAAAATGATCGGTCAGGCGGCTGTTGCAGGTATTCTGTTATTTTATATCTACAATTTTACGAGTGTGTCATTCGAGATGATGGTTCCTTTCTCGGGACTGTTTTCGGCAGATGCAAATCCGATATATCTGAATCTCGGTATGTTTACCATACCGTTTTTGTTTGTAGTTATCCTCGGAACGGTTAATGGTTCTAATTTCACAGACGGTCTCGATGGTCTGCTCAGTTCCGTTACCATCGTGATCTGCGCATTTATCGCGATAGTTTCTGTTCGTCTGGGTCTTACGATCAATTATTCGGCAGCTGCGATGATGGGAAGTCTTTTTGGATTCCTCGTCTATAACTGGCATCCTGCCAAGGTATTTATGGGAGATACAGGATCTCTCGCACTTGGTGGATTTGTTGCAGCCTGCATGATCCTGATGAAGATGCCTATATTTATCATTTTTGTAGCGTTCATCTACCTCGCAGAGGTGGTTTCGGTTATTATTCAGGTGTTGTATTTTAAGGCAACTCACGGAAAGAGATTTTTCCGTATGGCGCCGATACATCATCATTTTGAATTAGGTGGTTGGAGTGAAGTAAAGGTCGTTTGGGCTTTTACGGCACTAACTGCATTTTTGTGCCTCATTTCATATTTTATGATATAAAGACACAGAAACAATATACACGTCAGCTACAAGAAAGGTGCAGAAATGAATTTCAAGGGTCTCAATGTTCTGGTAATCGGTACAGGAAAAAGCGGCATCGGCGCAACGCGGCTTTTACTGAAAATTGGTGCGAACGTCATTCTTTATGACGCAAAAGATACTGTTGATCGCGTCGCTATTATGAAAAACTTTCAGGAAGATGCGGAAGTACGTCTCGTCCTTAAGGACATGCCTGATGACGTATGGCAGAGTGTCGATTGTGCGGTTATAAGCCCCGGAGTACCGATAGACAGTCCTATGGTTGAGGACCTTAAAATGCATAGAATACCGGTTTACGGTGAGGTTGAACTGGCATATCAGTCCTCAAAGGGTGATCTGCTCGCCATTACCGGTACGAATGGAAAGACAACTACAACGTCACTTGTTGGCGAGATCATGAAGGCTTTTGCTGAAACAGAAGAAGGCAGAAAAGTTTTTGTAGTTGGAAATATCGGAAATCCGTATACGGATGCGGCAACAGCGACTGATGAGAACTCTATCGTTGTAGCTGAGATCAGTTCATTCCAGCTGGAGACTACTCACGAGTTCCATCCACATGTTTCAGCGATCCTGAATATAACTCCGGATCATCTTAACAGACATCATACTATGGAAAATTACGTGGCTGTTAAGGAGCGTATTGCGGAAAAGCAGACTGCTGATGACACGATAGTTCTTAATTATGATGACCCTTATACTCGTGAATTTGGCGAGAAGACAAATGCGAAGGTTGTTTATTTCACAAGAAATGCAGACTTTGAAAAGGATCTTCCTAACGTAGATTTCGTTCATCTTCAGAAGGATGATATTTATTATAACGGAACAAAAGTTATAAATATTCATGATATGAATCTTATCGGAAGCCATAACTATGAGAATGTAATGGCTGCAGTGGGAATGGCGTTCAGTTATGGTGTACCTGTTGAACTTATCGCTGATGTGATCCGCAAGTTTAAGGCGGTAGAGCACAGGATCGAGTATGTAGAGACTATTGATGATGTAGTTTACTATAACGATTCCAAGGGAACTAATACAGATGCTGCGATCAAGGCTATAGAGGCAATGTCAAAGCCGACACTCCTTATTGGCGGCGGATATGACAAAAAGCTCCCTTACGATGACTGGATCAAGTCATTTGGCGATAAGGTTAAACTCCTGGTACTTATGGGAGAGACAGCAGGCGATATAAAGAAATGTGCAGAAAAGCATGGCTTTACAGATATAGTCATGGTCGGTGATCTGAAAGAGGCTGTACAGGTTTGTCATGATCATGCGGAAAAAGGTGATGCCGTACTGCTTTCTCCTGCATGTGCAAGCTGGGATATGTTTAAGAGTTATGAGGAGCGTGGAGATCTCTTTAAGCAGTATGTAAGAGAGTATCTCAAAGTGTGAGAAAAAGTAAAATGAGGATATAAAATGGCTAAGTCCGGTAAATCAGCCATGGATGTTAATCTGCTTCTGGCTGTAGTCGTGCTTCTGGTATTTGGACTGATCATGGTTTATTCCGCAAGTTCGTATGAAGCAAGCTTGAAATTTAATGATCCGACCTTTTATCTTAGGAGTCAGGCCCGAGCAACTGCATTAGGGGTTGTTTGCATGCTTATTTTTTCCAAGATCGATTATCATTTTTGGAGAAAATTTGCACTGGCGTCATATGTGGTTTCACTGTTTTTGATCATTTTGGTCAGGACGCCGCTCGGTATTACCAGGAATGGTGCCAGACGTTGGCTTGGAGTCGGAAGTTTTTCCTTTCAGCCGGCAGAGGCAGCGAAGATCGCAGTTATTCTCTTTGTAGCGGCACTTCTGTGTGGAAGAGATGGTCCAAAGATAAATGCAAATATGAAAAAAAACATAATGGCTATAGCGGTTATAGGCGGAATACCGTCATTAATGCTTTATAAGCTTACGGATAACCTGAGTTCGGCTATTATTGTTTTTGGAATAGTTGCGGTGATGTTTTTTGTAGCTACACCAAAGTATTGGTATTTTGTCCTTGGAGCTTTACTTGTTTTGGGACTTGCAGGCCTCATTGTCTGGGTCATTGCCAGCGGAGAACTTCCACCTGATGCGGGATTTAGATTATCACGTATCAGAGCATGGCTGAATCCGGAAGCGTATGCGTCCGGAACCGGATATCAGACGCTTCAGTCGTTATATTCGATAGGTGCCGGAGGTATCTTTGGTAAAGGACTGGGACAGAGTACACAGAAACTGGGATTCGTTCCGGAAGCCCAGAACGATATGATCTTTTCGATCATTTGTGAAGAACTTGGCCTGTTTGGTGCCACAGCTATTTTAATTTTGTTCCTGATCCTCATATGGCGTTTTATGGTTGTGGCCAATAATGCGCCGGATAAATTTGGAGCGCTTTTGGTAGTTGGAGTCATGGGGCACATTTCTATTCAGGTTATCCTGAATATAGCCGTTGTGACAAATACGATACCAAATACCGGTATCACTCTTCCGTTCATATCCTTCGGAGGAACATCGGTATTATTTCTGTTAACAGAAATAGGCATTGCACTCAATGTTTCAAGGAGTATTCAAGTCTGATGCGATGGCGGAGGGGAATACAACTGAAATCTTTGAAAAATCTGATCCTGGTTCTTGCGGTAATCGCATTATTGCTGGGAGCAGTCTTCTTTGTCAGGTCATTTTTCATGGTTACGGAAGTGACAGTGGCAGGAAGTTCTCATTATACCGATCAGGAAGTGCAGGATATGATCATGACCGGTCCAATGGGAAATAATTCACTGTATCTGTTGTTTAGATACAGAAATCATCCGGTGACGAATATTCCGTTCATCGAGAGAATGGATGTGAATATCAATTCTCCTCATGCGATCACCATAGAGGTGTATGAGAAGGCGGTTGCCGGTTATGTTGGATTTTTAGATCACTATATGTATTTTGACAGAGATGGTATCATTGTTGAGAGTTCCTCAAGACAGCTTGAAGGTATACCGTATGTGACGGGACTTAATTTTGACCATTGTGTTGTCGGGGAACAGCTTCCGGTAAAGGATCCGGAAATCTTTAATGATATTCTTTCGATAACACAGCTTCTTACAAAATATGATATTGTTACAGACTCGATCTATTTCAGCAGGGATGACACCATAACATTGTTTTTTGGTGAAGCAAGGGTTGCGCTTGGAACCATGGATAATATCGATGAGAAGATGATACGCCTGCGGTACATAGTACCATCTCTCAAAGGGTTAAAGGGTGTGCTCCGGATGGAAAATTACAGTGAAGAAAATTCGGACGGATACATAACGTTTGAAGAAGATGAGTGATGGGAAAAAAATCTGATTTTCTGACCTGACCGTTGAAATTCGTTACCAGAGCGAACTTCAGATGGTTTACAATAACAAAATCACAGTTCGGCATGAATTAGAGGTTGATTTATTGTATCGGAATATATATTATTATAAATAGGTTTAAAAGGGATTATTTTAGGTACAATCTCTCTAGGAGAGCCGAATGAAGGGTGTAAAGGAGGAGTTATTCCGTGCTGGAAATTAAGGAAGATGAGGCAGTAAATGGCTGCAAGATACTCGTAGTTGGAGTAGGTGGAGCAGGAAATAATGCTGTCAACAGAATGATAGATGAAAAGATCGAGGGTGTAGATTTCCTCGGTGTAAATACTGATAAGCAGGCTCTGCAGTTATGTAAGTCTCCGAAGCTCTTACAGATCGGTGAAAAGCTGACAAAGGGACTTGGTGCCGGTGCAAACCCGGAAGTCGGTGAAAAAGCGGCAGAGGAAAGCCAGGATGAGATCACAAATACCGTAAAGGGATATGATATGGTCTTCGTTACCTGTGGAATGGGCGGCGGTACCGGAACAGGTGCAGCTCCGGTTATTGCGCGTATCGCTAAGGATATGGGTATCCTTACTGTCGGCGTAGTTACAAAGCCGTTTAAGTTTGAAGCAAGAACCCGTATGAATAATGCGAAATCAGGTATCGAAAAGCTTAAGAATGCAGTTGATACTTTGATCGTTATTCCTAACGACAAGCTTCTGGAGATCGTTGATCGTAAGACTTCGTTCTCTGATTCACTTAAGAAGGCTGATGAAGTGCTTCAGCAGGCTGTACAGGGAATTACAGACCTTATTAACGTTCCGGCTCTTATCAACCTTGACTTTGCGGATGTTCGCACAGTTATGAAGGATAAGGGTATCGCACATATCGGAATCGGTATGGCAAAGGGCGAAAATAAGGCACTTGAGGCAGTTAAGCTTGCAGTAGAGAGTCCTCTTCTTGAGACTACTATTAGCGGAGCTGCTAATACTATCATCAATATTTCCGGTGATATTACATTGTTTGAAGCTTCAGAGGCAAGTGACTATGTTGAGTCTCTTACAGGCGAAGATACAAATGTTATCTTCGGTGCGAAAGAGGATAAGTCTGAGGCTGATTTTGTTAAGATCACTGTTATTGCAACAGGACTTGAGGAGAATGATAATCAGCAGACAAAGAGTGCAGGCATGCTTGGCGGCATAAAGTATCCGAATCCCGGACTTTCAGCAGGCGTACATGGAACTGCTCCGTTTAATCCCGGCGCATATACCGCAGGTAATCTTGGAAGCAGCACTCCGACAACGACATCACAGAGTACACAGTCAGGACAGGTAAGTGCGCCCAGTACACCCAGACTTCAGCCCAGAAGTATTAAGGTTCCGGATTTCCTTAAGAGAAACTGAGATCATTTTAGAGGAACCTGGTTGAGTGAATAAAATAGCTGAGAGGAAGCCTGACAAATGAGATGTCCATATTGCGGTCATGATAATACAAGAGTCATCGATTCACGTCCTTCTGAGGAAAATAATGCCATTAGGAGACGAAGAGTATGTGACGAATGCGGAAAGAGATTCACGACTTATGAAAAAGTTGAGACGATTCCGCTTATGATCATAAAGAAAGACAGTAACAGGGAAGCTTATGACAGGCGAAAGATCGAACGCGGCGTGCTTCTTGCATGTCACAAGCGTCCGATTCCGGCAGAAAAGATCACAAAGTTGCTCGATGAGGTTGAAACTGAGATTTTCAATATCGGAGAGCGGGAAATACCTTCATCGGTGATCGGAGAAATGGTCATGGAGAAGCTAAAAGATCTGGAAGCGGTTGCTTACGTTCGTTTTGCTTCTGTCTATCGTGAATTTAAGGATGTAAATTCCTTTATGGATGAGCTTAAAAAGGTGCTGCAGTGATGCGGCACCTTTTCGTATGAAAAGGAGAACCGGAAAAGATGGGTTTTTTTGAAAATTTCTATCCGGATGAATATGTGAGATCCACATATGAAATAGATTTTGAGTCGCTTTATAAGCAGGGGTATCGTGGAGGGATCTGTGATGTGGACGATGCACTGG
>CAMVTN010000070.1 GCA_947170415.1 uncultured Lachnospiraceae bacterium
CAAAGGAGAGCTTTCTTTTCATTTATAATCAGTACTTTCTCTTATACTCTATTCCTGCGGATATAGCTGCCAGGAAAAATACGAAATCCGGCTTATTTTTTTCAAAAAAGCTGTCTACGTCAGCCTGATTTGTGCAGTCAACCTCAGCTCTGCTGCAGCACACTACATCTGTGTATCCCTGCTCTGCAAGCTGCGCTCTGATAGCATGTCCAAGTGCTCCGCTATGTCCTATTACGCAAATTCTGTCATTTTTATTCATAATGATCACTTATCCTGATATATATCCTTTGATCCATCCGGTGCCTCTACGCATACGCTGTACATCTGCGCCATGATACAGTCTTCCGGAAAGTACATGCTGTGAACTGTATAAGGTGTTACTTCAAAGAAATCTCCCTGTGAAAATGTTATCTTTTTCTCATTTTCACTCCCGATCGGAGCATCGCCGCTCTTTTCATCTTCCGGAGCTTCATCTAATATGTAGTAACCGACTTCCACAGAACCTCTTATTACGAAAAATGCCTCCGTAGAAACTTTATGATAATGTCCGCCGCGTACAACGCCTTTCCTTGATTCCAGCACATTGAACTGCTTAAACCCATCATGAATGAGCTGTGTGAGCTCGCCTCTATCATCTTTAAAATTAAAATCTGTTTCTAGTACTTTGATCATTTTTTACCATTACTCCCACGATCCATTCAAACTCGCTTTTTAACCCAAGTTAATATAATACCATCTATCACAAAATATTTCCAATCATTGCTTATGCAAGGTAAATCAATCAATATAGCTATTCATATTCATTGGTCACAAACTCCACAGTAAAGTGCTCCGTTTGCATCCGATCTGTAATTTACTGTGTTTCACTTCACCTGCTTACATCTTGTTCACATAACAAATTTTATCTAGTCCTATATTTCAATCTATCCCAAATTTACCGATATATATTACGACAAGGTAAAAAATACAAAACTATCATATGACAAAGTTTGATAATTACAGAGGCAATAGTACTTCTGACCCTTACATCATTTGATCAGATACTAACTTCAGTTTTTTAGAGGAGTTTTATAAATGAGCACTAACATCCTAGCCCACAATCTGATGGCGATGAACGCCGGCAGACAGCTTAAACTTAATGAAAAAACTAAAGCTACTGCAATGGAGCGTCTTTCCTCCGGTTACAAGATCAATCGTGCCGCAGATGATGCTTCAGGTCTTGCCATGTCCGAAAAGATGCGTCGTCAGATACGCGGACTTACTCAGGGTGCTTACAATATCCAGGAAGGTATAAGCTACTGCAAAACAGCTGACGGAGCGCTGAATGAGGTCTCCGATATCATGAACCGCATGGAAGAACTGGCAGTAAAGGCCGCTAACGGCACAAATTCCGACAACGACCGGCAGGCGATCGACGCTGAGATGCAGCAGCTAAAAGCCGAGACCGAAAGGATCCTCGGCACAACGAAATATAATGAGATCTATATCTGGAAGGGCGGAGAACCGAAGTTTGATACAGTCAGTGCGGGCAATACATCCGTATACTCTGTTAATTATCGAAATACTTCTTCAATAACGCTTCCACTTACAAATAACAATGCTGCGGCTTATCCAAAAGGCTCAAATTCACAAAGTCCAAACGCATACATAAATCTCGAAGCGGATGAAACAAACGGTGTCCGGTTTTATTGGACAGGTTACAACGGAAAAACTTATTATTCCAACTGGAAAGCATGGCCACCTGATGAAGAAGCAAGTATCAACGACCCTGATGACCCAAATAAGATGATTACGACCACGCATCCTGGGGCACTCAGTGTAAAACTTTCAGACCTAATGGATTATACTGCCTATCCCGAAACAAAAGGAATTGATGCTACGCTTTCATATACAACAAATAAGTATTCCACCCAGGCAGATCTGATCGCTTCATTAAACAGTACTAAATTTTCTACACAAACCACCACTTCCAACTATGCAAAGACGTATAAAAGTGACGGTTCCGACTATTCTGGTACGGTAAGTGCAAGTACTGTTATTTACTATCCTGCTATTGTAAAATCGGAACGCGATCTTGATAATACCGCCGATACTTCATTTGCCAAGGCTAAACCCTCAAACGCCAGCAACATTACGAAGCCTTCTGCCTCTGGTTCAAGTTATAGCGGAACCTGGAAATTTTATTATGATTTTGATGGTATTGGTACTGTTACTGCTTCACTTTCCAACATAACCTATAAACTAAACAGTACTTCCGAGCCAGATAAAGGGACCTGGTGGTACTGGTATCCTAACGAAGACTCTCCCTACCGCTGGCAATCTGGAACACAAAAGAATCCTCCTGCCAGTCAGAGAACAGATGTATCCGGCGTAATCTATGCTCTTACAAACACTACTGACGGATTGCTTCAAGCAGACCTCGACCATGATAACGCGGACTCAGGCACTATTACGCTCTCCTTTAATCTTACTGCAAATACACCATTTACCATAGAAAATGATTCAACCCAATACACGGCTGTTGGTACTTTAACGCTCAGCATGAGCCTTAGAGAAAACGAATCACTAGCGACCGTAATGAATCGCTTGCTTGCCATGAATGGTTCGGATTTATATGCATCCTCCAATGGTTCTAACAGTGACAGCGGCGGAGTCGGTTCCAAAGGAGCTTCTTCTGTAATACGCCCCGGTTATAAATATATTTCCATCCCCACTTACAAGCAGGTGGAGCTCCCGGATCCTTCTCCCGAGAAGACCATTCCGATCTACACCGCGCCGGAGTGTACGGAGGATGTAAAGATACTGATAACCTATCCGATCCTGAATAACAAGCTTCTGGGGCTTACGGATACGAATGTCATTACCGCAGACGATGCTCTTCAGGCACTTGAGGATATTCAATACGCTGCGGAGATGGTCAGTGAGAACCGTGTTCTCTTTGGCGCATATCAAAACCGTTTGGAACACGCTTATAACGGCACGATGAACACTGTTGAAAACACCACAGCCTCCGAGTCACGTATCAGAGATGCGGATATGGCTGAGCTCATGTATTGGTACTCTCTCAATCAGATCCTGGTCAATGCAGGAGAAAGCATGTTGGCACAAGCTACCAAAAATCCCGAGACGGTGCTAAAACTGATCCAATAAGAACAAAGAATCCGACTTTGTCCATCTGGATTTCTATAGGATAAAAAACTGCTGCGAGGCTCTCCTTCCCCGCAGCAGTTTTTTGCTGTTTATATCTGTACTATGACGTTTTTATTCACGCTATTGTAATAATTTCATCATTCCGCTTGCCGCAGAATTTGCCTGAGCTACCATCGACTTGTCGGCATGCTTTATTATTGCTCCTTTTGAGTTATTGAGCATCTCAGACGCGCTTTCCGGATCGTCTATATTATTGCTGTCAGCACCTTCTATTTCAACACCATGAAGTGACCTCAGAACCTTTTCCAGCCTCTCGTGCTCTTTTGCAAATGAATCCTGAAAAGCATCTATCTGTTGCTTTGCGTCCCGAACCAGATCCACGGCCCTTCCTGATGACTTTTTTGTCGACAGGTCGATCTCGCCTATCCCTAGATTTCCGGAAGACGCATCACAAAAGGCTCCACTGAAGAGTTTTCGCATCTCGTCGATCGTCTGTCTCGCATCCGGTCCCAATCTCTTATCAGATCCGACTCCTGTTTTTCCCGATGCATTGTCTCCATCAGATTCTCCTGCATTTAAGGGTGATAATTCATTAAACCTCGTCGATTCCGAGATGTTATCGATTTCTTTTATAAGCCTCAATGCTTTATCGGCGATCTCACTTCTTTCCACATCAGTGAGATTATCAAAAGCCGCCTTCCTTGCGAGTTCTTCCATCTTTTGAAGCGCATCTGTTTCTTCGACGAGCCGTTTTTCCGCGATCTGCAGTATGCTGATCTCATCCTGTGCTTCAGCGGAGATCTGTGCTGCCGCATTGCGCTGATGCATCATTCGGTCTGATATATATAATTCTGCTGCCGTGTCATCCGACTGACCTATCCCCTTATCAGTCGAGTAACCACTGGCTGTCTGCCTCTGACCATCAGACAACAGACCATACATCCGTTTTATATTCTTCGAAACTACAACATTTTGTACATTCATAGATTCCCCTTATCCATGACACGAATTGCTTCGCTTCTTATGAAGCTCTCGCAATTCTAAAACACTCGCATTCCGCGTAATTACGCTACATGCTCGTGTTTTGCGGGTCCCAAATAAAAAATCCTTTTTGTGCAAGCACAATCGGATTTTTTACTTTTGACCCTGTCATCATCATTTTTCCCCACGTAAGATTTATCGGCAGTAAATCAAGAATTAATAGACAAAAAATTGTACTTTTGTAGTTCTTTGTATACAAATAAATGTATACAGCTCACTAGTATCTATCAGATAATCGAACGACTATTATATCACCGATCTTCTTTATACTTCCTTCATTTGGAAAATCTGACATACTCTTAAATTCTTCAGTTTCTTTTATGGATTCATATTCATCCATACTACATTTTTTGAAGCCGGATCCCAGGTACTGTACAAAAATCTGATTCCATATATTCTGCGCACTTGAGAAATCTTTCCATATCATTCCGTAGGATGCCACAGTCCATGACACTCTTTCATGCAGACCCTCATATCTATCCGGATAATTTCCGGTTTCCATTGTTCCTGTGATCATCACTTTCTGTGAATTAACATCCCCAAACTCTCGATCAAGGTCTGTCCGCATTTCCTCTGCAACCGCAGTGGTTTTAAGTAAATTAGCATACATATAGGTCTGTCCGTCTACAGCGAGCTGGATGAGCATCACCATCGAAAAGAAAAGTGCAACCGATGAGAACAGTTTCAATCCACTCCGTATACGGTCAAGAATACCAATCTGTACTTCTTTATCCACGTCTTCTTTTCCACTATCCGTCATACCGACAAGCATTACCAACAACAAAAAAACATATCCCATTGTAGGAAGCATGAGAGCTCCTGTTGATCCTAAAACAGACGCTCCCGGGGCAAGTATCACTACGCTCATCATTACAAGCGGCAGTAGTAATATCGCGATCACAACCCCTGCCTTTCTGACAATTTTTTGCTTTCCCTTAATGAGCCAGAATACTAATAGCAGTACTATCACTGTCAAAACCGCAGCATTTATAATAGCTCGCTTTATCGGAGCACCGTTATTTACAAACGACGTACCAAGAAAATATGAAGCAAAATAAAAATAGCACTTTCCTATCTGTGCAGGTAACGCTGCACCACCTACTTCTCCAATATGATCAAATCCTCTCGATGACTCAGGTACAATCCCCCACTTTGACTGCAGTATCTTTACCATTATCAGATAAACACCTGTACCTGCCGCAGCACATACAATCTTATCAACAACTCCGATAATGATTTTTATTACACTTTTTTCTTCCGAAAAGAGCTTGATACTCCAAAGCACTGCTAATGTCATCCAAAGCGGCAGGTATGCCTGATAGGTTCCAAGAGACAAAACAATAAGCAATATAGCTGCCACGTAGCGAATCACAGCATGACACTTGCTTCTCTCCAGTATGTAAAAGCCGGCTATCATCATGAGATATGCACCTGCATAATATGCCGAGCAAAAATAAAACGTAAGCGTACACCAGGTAGAAGGAACCGCTATAACAACCAGTATTCCAGTAAGTATCTGCCAGAATCTCCCTTTTATCTCAAAAAGTCTGATCAGAAGCAGCGCAGAAATACTGTATAAACCTATAGAAATCTCCGTCATGATAGGAGCACTTGCCGTCCAACTAAATATCGACTGCCAATAACGAAGAAATACTCTACCGAGAGAAGCTTCCCATTCCCAGGAATTTTTTGTAAATAGACCATTCCAGATAGCATCCGGACACGGTGTATTACCTGCAATTACGTGATAATACAAAGCAGCTCCAAATAACATGAATATCAAAAAATTCTCTGCTTCTTCTCGTTTTATTTTTAAATTCAAGAAATACCTCCTGTTACACAAAACGAAGGTCGGAGTTTTATTACCCCGACCCTCATTGAATCTATTTACATGATTACTTTGCGTCTTTGATAGAGAAGCTCATACGACCCATGCGATCCTTACCCATGCAGCGAACCTTTACGTGGTCACCGAGAGTCAGAACATCCTCAACATGAGCGATCCTGTGATCAGCGATCTTGCTGATGTGGACCATGCCTTCCTTACCGGGAGCGAACTCGATGAATGCACCAAATTCCTTGATGGAAATAACTTCGCCCTCGTAGATCTGACCTTCTTCGAAATCACTAACGATAGTATTGATGTAAAGAAGAGCCTTATCCATTCCGTTCTGATCCTCACCGCATACAGATACGGATCCATCGTCATCGATATCAACCTGAACACCACATCTCTTGATGATCTCGTTGATAGTCTTTCCTCTCTGACCAACAACTTCACCGATCTTCTCAGGATCGATCTTTGTAAGAACGATCTTAGGAGCGTACTGTCCAACAGACTTTCTGGGCTCAGCGATAGCCTTGCACATAACCTCATCCATGATGTAGTTACGAGCTTCATGACACTGACGGATAGCCTGCTCAACGATAGGACGTGTAAGACCGTGGATCTTGATATCCATCTGGATAGCTGTGATACCCTCATGAGTACCTGCTACCTTAAAGTCCATATCTCCAAAGAAGTCCTCGAGACCCTGGATATCTGTGAGAACGATGTAATCATCATCTGTCTCGCCTGTTACCAGACCACAGGAGATACCTGCTACCATTTCCTTGATCGGTACGCCTGCTGCCATGAGAGCCATACAGGATGCACAGATAGATGCCTGTGATGTAGAACCATTTGACTCAAATGTCTCGGATACGGCACGCATTGCATACGGGAACTCTTCAGGACTCGGAAGTACCGGAAGCATTGCCTTTTCTGCAAGGGAACCATGACCGATCTCACGACGTCCCGGTCCACGGCTAACCTTTGTCTCACCTACTGAGTAGGACGGGAAATTGTACTGGTGGATGTATCTCTTCTCTGTGATGTTAGGATCAAGACCATCAACCTTCTGCTTCTCGGACAGAGGAGCAAGAGTTACGATATCACATATCTGAGTCTGTCCACGTGTGAACATAGCAGAACCGTGTACACGAGGGATGATATCGATCTCAGCTGCAAGAGGACGGATTTCTTTGATCTCACGTCCGTCAGGTCTCTTATGATCCTTGAGGATCATCTTACGTACAGTCTTCTTCTGATACTGGTAAACAGCCTGAGGTACGAGAGGAGCCCACTCTTCATTATCAGCGAGCGCTTCCTGGATCTTTTCCTGAGCTGCTGCTACTGCATCTTCACGAGCCTGCTTGTCATCGTTAAATGTTGCCTGCTCCATTTCTTCCGGAGGAACGATCTCCTTCATCTTTTCGAACATTGCTTCCGGAATAGCCTGGCTGATGTACTCGCTCTTTTCCTTACCAACTTCTGCGGCGATCTTCTTAAAGAACTCGATGATCTCCAGATTGATCTCGTGGCACTTGTAGATAGCCTCGATCATCTTGTCATCCGGGATCTCATTTGCGCCGGCCTCGATCATGATAACCTTCTGACCTACAGATGCAACAGTAAGTCTCAGATCACCCTCATCCCAATCCTTCTGAGAAGGGTTTACAATGAATTCTCCGTCCTTCATGCCGAGCTGTGTCATTGCACAAGGGCCATCGAACGGGATATCGGAAATAGTAGTTGCCAGTGCGCAGCCGAGCATAGCTGTGATCTCCGGTCTGCACTCAGGATCAACGCTCATTACCATTGCATCGAGAGTTACATCATTTCTGTAATCCTTAGGAAAAAGCGGACGCATAGGACGGTCAATGACACGGCTGGTGAGTACTGCATTCTCAGAAGCCTTGCCTTCTCTCTTATTGAATCCGCCAGGCATCCTGCCTACTGCATAAAATTTCTCTTCGTACTCAACAGAGAGCGGGAAAAAGTCGATTCCATCTCTGGGAGCCTTGCTTGCGGTAGCTGTACAAAGAACTGTGGTATCACCATAGTGCATGAGTGCAGCACCGTTCGCCTGCTTTGCAACTCTTCCTATATCGATAGAAAGAGTCTTTCCTCCGAGTTCCATTGAATAAGTCTTATATGCCATCTGTTCTCCTTCTGTCACGGAATGTGACTAAAAAAAATGTGATATCGAAAAAAAGACGGGAATCGAAATTCCCGCCTTTCCGTACAAAATTACTTACGAAGACCAAGCTTCTCGATCAGCTCTCTGTAACGGTTGATGTCCTTCTTCTTAAGGTATGCAAGAAGACCTCTTCTCTTACCAACCATCTTCAGAAGACCTCTTCTGGAGTGATGATCATGAGTATTCTGCTTAAGGTGCTCAGTCAGCTCACGGATTCTCTCTGTGAGGATAGCAACCTGAACCTCCGGTGAACCTGTATCACCCTCAGTCTTACCATACTTCTTTACGATCTCAGCTTTAAGTTCTTTTGTGATCATTTTGTAAATCTCCTTTTTACTGATAATTTGAATATGAACCAGCTACCAAGCACCGGTCAAGGATACCAGATACTGAGTAACGGTAGTCGTGCTGTATACACAGCACTGAGATAATATATCATACCAGAGCCCGTGCGTCAAGGTATTTAATCATTACTGTTCGCTCGCTTCCTGCTACCTGTGAACTTCAACATTTAATCCAATACTCTTCGTACTACTGCAGGGGTTCTGTAATATGCCGAATTTATACGTATACCTGTCTTACGTGAATGAGCATTTACTATCTGTCCGTTTCCGATGTAGATACCTACGTGGCTTATGCGGCCGCGGGACTTTGCATAGAAGAAAAGATCTCCGGGCTGTGCTTCTGACGGACTGATCTTTTTGCCGACTGTGGACTGGGCTGCACTGGTACGCGGCAGTGATATACCATATTTCCTGTAAATGGACTGTACGTAACCTGAGCAGTCAGCACCCTTTGTGAGGCTCGTTCCGCCCCATACATACGGATTTCCGATAAACTGCTTTGCATAGTTTACGAGATTTACCCTGACATCGGATACGCCCTCGCCATACTTGAGCTCTGTCAGGTTCATTGCCTTATCGAGCTGCTCTGATATTTTTACATAACCGGCATTGATCCAGCCTTCATCATCATCGACAGCAATCTTCAGCCATTCTCCATCCTGTTCTTCTATCTCATAGTCTTCATCAATGGGGATCATCGTGAGGACTGCTGATTCCGTGCTGGGCTCATCTCTAACAAAAAGTGTCGTTGTCTGGACAGTTGCCACGAGCTTCATTGCTTCTTTTGCACGTGCCTTTGCCTCATCGCCCATGTACAAAAATTCAGTCTTACACCATCCCTTTACCTTGCCGGACTCTATACGTGCCCAGTTTCCGGACACTTCCAGCACCTCACATCCTGCGTCCTTTGTCATCTTACCGACAAGATCTGAGTTTTCATCAGGATTTTCACGGATATTTAAGTGATTGTCTACATGAGCCACACCGATATTTACATATCCTGCGATCTTTCCGTCATTATCCTGATCGTAGTTTGCTATTGCCTCTGCCTTTTCTCTGATATCATCCTCTGCTGCAGCTCCTGCATTGAGTTTTGAGGTCAGATCATCGTCAGTATCGATCGCATGACTGCTCTCAGAGATTTCTTCGCTTGATGAATCTGATGCTTCCGCATCTTCTGTACTTTCTGAACTCTCGGATTCTTCAGCTTTTTCTGAAGTATCTGAGATTTCTTCAGCTGTTTCCTGGCTTTCAACACTTGCGTTCTCATCCATCACGCTTCCCGCGCCTGCTGATACGAGCGTATACTCTGCCGCCTGTGCCGGAACTGCAGTCACCGCGCCGGAACAGATCATGGACGCTGCGAGGATAGCTGTCAGGACTGTGTCACGATGCCTCATTTTCATTTTTTCGTAAAAATTTTTGTTTAACATTCTTTCTTCTCTCATGACTAAACCCGGCTGTACTTCCCGCCGGGTTCCTTTGTCATCTGAAACATTTTCTTTACGTCACATCTTTACGGATGCTGTCTTTACTGTTGCATCCTCTTTCTCCGCATCGCTGATCGCAAAGGCGATATTGGTCGCATGATCAGCAACTCTCTCCAATCCGCTTATAACATCAGAGTATATCATACCTGCTTCGGGACTGCATTCATTTTTCTCCAGACGCTCTACATGATGGTTCTGGAATTCGCGCTCCATCAGGTCTATCTCATTTTCAAGATGTTTTACATCTTCCATATGTTCGATGTTGTCATTCGAGAATATATTTATCGAATAGCGGACAATTGTATTTACTTTTTCGAGAAGCTCTCCCATTTCTCTCTGAGCAGCTTTTGTAAAGGTCACATTGTGCTCGTTTCTGGTTTCTGCCATGTCTACGATGTTTTCCGCGTGATCACCGATACGCTCGATATCATTTACCACATGGAAAAGTGCACCGATCTGACGAAGGTCGTCTACAGGCAGGTTTGTCTGGTTTATCTTTACCAGATAGTTTGTGATCGAGTGATTCAGGAAATCAATATTCTGCTCTGTCTCACGAACCATCCTGATATCATCTTCATCCAGAGTAATGAGTGCGTTCATGGCTCTGTTCAGATTTTCACTGGCAAGGTTTGCCATACGGTTCAGCTCTTTTATAACATCGACAACTGCCGTTGCAGGTGAAAAGATAACCTTTGAACCGATGTACTGCAGTTCAAATGCACTGCGGTATCCGACCATGTCGTCCTTGTCTTTTGACTTCGGAACTATCAGATATGTCATCTCAACCAGCTGCTTTGTAAACGGCAGGAGTATGATAACCTGGAATATCTTTATAGCCGAGTGAGCATTTGCGATCATTCGACCGGGATTTGCTCCGGATACCGCTGACAGACCGCCAAGTATAGGATCCATGGCAAACATAAAGATTATAAATACTATGATCGTACCAACGATATTAAATAACAAATGAATCAGGGAAGCTCTCTTTGCATCTCTTGTTCCGGAAAATGATGCCAGAAGAGCCGGCATACATGCACCGATATTACATCCGAGGATGATATACATACAGATCGGCAGTCCGATAAGATCCTGATTAGCCATGAGAAGCATGATGGATACTGTTACGGACGAACTCTGAATGATCGCAGTAAGAACAGTACCTACGAGTACTCCAAAGATCGGATTACTGAGACCTGCCAGGATATCCCGTATCATCTGCACATCTTTTAATGCTTTCATCGACGCAGACATTGATGAGAGTCCCAGGAAAAGTACACCGAAGCCTGCTACTATATCAGCGATCTTACGTACGGTAGCATTTTTTGAAAACATATTGACGACAGCACCGGCAACCAGGAATACAGGAGCCGCTTCACTAAGATTAAATGAAACAAGCTGTGATGTAACGGTTGTACCGATATTGGCACCGAGGATCGGTCCTGCTGCCTGATAGAGAGTCATCAGACCGGAATTTACAAAGGATACGATCATGACTGTGCAGGCACTGGACGACTGTATCGCCGCTGTGAAAAAGAGACCTACCAGCATACCCTGCACCCTGTTGCTGGTCAGTTTTTCCAGTATATTACGGAGCTTGGCACCGGCAGCACGCTCGATACTTTCGCTCATGAGTTTCATACCATAAAGGAACAGTCCAAGACCTCCAAGCATGGACAATATCAGTGATATGTTCATCTTACCTCATTCCCGGAGCTCCTGCTCCGTCCTCTCTCTCTAAAAAATTCCCTACCTGCCATCATATCATGATGCATCTGCTTCTTCAAACTTTCCAGATTAGGAAATTTTTTTTCTTCTCTATGCCAGTGAAGGAGTTCTACCCTTAGTTCCTCTCCATACAGATCATCATTAAAGTCATAAAGAAATGTTTCCGCATTTACTGCCGAATCATCTTTTATGGTTGGTTTTTGACCTATATTCGTGATGCTGTGAAAGACCTGTGTTCCGATCACAACATTGGAAAAATATACCCCGTACGGAGGTAGCAATTTGTCATGCTCCGGAACGATATTTACCGTCGGCATTTCCAATACGGAGCTGCCGAGTTTCCTGCCATGGCTCACTTTTCCCTCTATGCTGTACGGACGTCCGAGAAGAGTGTTTACCATTTCCATATCTCCGTTGGAAACCCTGCTCCGAACAAGCGTAGAGCTGATTATCTCGTCATGATACCTGACTTTTTCTACTTCTATCGTTTCATAGGGGATTATATGTCCTGACTTGTCAGTGACGCTGTTTCCCATCTGTTTCAGAAGCTCCAGATCGCCGCGTCCGCCCTTACCGAAGCTGCAGTCCGGTCCTGCGGCGATGGCCCTCGCCCCAAGACCTCTCACCAGGACATCACGTATAAAGATCTCCGGTTCCATTCCCGCTGTTACTTCATTGACGGGAAATTCGATCAGATAATCGATCTCCAGATCCGCGAGAGTCTCTCTTCTTTCATGATTTGTCGTAAGGACTTT
>CAMVTN010000071.1 GCA_947170415.1 uncultured Lachnospiraceae bacterium
GTGTTTCCGGCTCTACGAGCCACAATACACAGTCAACCTCAGAGATCGTTCTCTCCGCTGCCTTATCCATGTATTCACCGAGACGGTTCTTTGCCTTATGGATACCCGGAGTATCCAGAAATACGATCTGACCTTCTTCATTAGTGAATACCGTCTGCATACGGCGTCTTGTTGTCTGAGGTTTTCTTGAGGTGATCGCAAGTTTCATTCCGAGAATGTGATTCATGAGTGTGGATTTTCCCACATTCGGTCTGCCAATAATCGTTACAAATCCTGCCCTTTTCTGATTTTCCATGTAATTCCTTTACCGGAGCGTGTACTCTATGACACGCCCCTTCTTTAATGCTTTTTATGAAAGTGTTTTTGTTTCCTTGAAAAGATCTGCGTTTTCAGATACTTTTTCTTCTCCGCCGATACAGCAAATATTTCCTGCGTCTCTGATAGCTTTTGCAAACGGTGCCAGAGCGCGGATCTCCTTTACGCCTGTGCTGAGGACTTCGTCTCTTTCCTTCTGAACTTCATCAAAAGTGACATGTCCAAGATATGCAGCCATGCTGCGAATGCCCTGCGCGCGCGGATTCAGCGGTGTATCCATGTCAGAGATCGCACCGATAACAAACTTTGTCATGTCTCTGTCTGTTGCATCAAAGCTCTCAATGTAATCTGAAGCCTTATCGAAAACATCAACTGTTTCCTTGATGTGCGGATCGCGATAAGAAACCATGTAGCACTCGCCGGTCCTGCCGAATGCGCTCATGCAGCCGTATGCGCCGCCCTTTACACGGATATTCTGCCACAGATATTCATATCCCATCATTACCTTAAGTACCTTAAGGGATCCTGTGTAAGAAAGTCCATAATCTCTGTAATCCGCTGCCTTCGCTACATACTGTACCTGTGAAGATGTGCGGAATCCTTCATTCTTCTGCTCCGGCTCAAACTTCCAGATACCTCTGCTGCTCTTTTCGTCAGAAAGTCCTGCCGCAAATCCGTCAGCTGCCGCAAGCACCTGACCATAGCTTTTCTTTGAACCTGTGTAATCGATAAGCAGGTTATCTTTTCTGAGAACCAGGTCACGGACTGTTTTCAGCTTTTCGATAAGATCATCTGCTTTCTCATCAAAGTTTTTGTCGAGATCCTGTACAAGCTCATACAGAGTGATTCCATTCACCTCATCTATGAACGCACTTGACGGTGAGAAGTAAGATGTAGCTCTCATCACTGCTGTTGAATGTCCGGCTGATACCATGCGTACTGCCATGCGGCTCTTAAGCATGGATAAAACTTCATGAAGACGCTTCTTATCATCAAGTTTTGTTGTGAGAAGTACCTCAGGCACGATATCAAATGCAAAGCCAAGCTTTGACTCCAGATATCTGCCCTTCACTTCCAGCATCGAACGGAATGCGTGTCTTTCCTCGTGATCTGAATAGGTGCCTATTGAAAAATCAATGCCGCCGCTCTGCAGGTTCATCTCATTATTAAGGTCTGCATAGCTGTAATGCTCTGTATCCATCTGACCTAAGAGATTCTTCCAGATACCGGCATACGGTGCAAGTTCTGCCGGAACAGAATCCAGATCAAAGAGGAATGTAAGGTAAGACAGTCCGTTTGTAAAGATATCGTGATGAAGGAAATTCACTCCGTTCTTCTCTTCCGCAGCATTCACAAAAGGCTCTGCCTTTGTGTCTATGTCAGAGATCGCGAGAAGCGGGATCGTCTCCAGTTCTTCCTGCGTGCTGGGTTCATCCTGATAAGCCTTAAGTGCCTTTGTATCTTCTACAAGCTTCTTTATCTCTGCGTCAGAAAGACTGTTTTTGTACTCCGCGAGCTTTGCCGCAACAGCTTCATCACGCTCCGCTGTGAGACCTCTTACCGGCTTCAGTACTACTACTGAAGAATGAGGATTATCTAAAAGATACTTACGGATAAGATCCTCAAAGTAACCTTCCGAAGCAGCCTTTCTAAGGAACTCAAAGGTCGCATTTTCTTCAATGTGCATAAAGGGCTGGTCCTCATCATAAAGCCATGAATCAAAGGACTGAAGACCGTACATAAGTCCCTTCGGGAACTGTCCGAAATCTGCCTCTCTGTAACGGAACTCAAAGTAATTTATTCCTGCAAGGAGTGCCTTCTTATCGATACCCTCATCTGCATTTTTCTGCAGAACTTCACGGATAGTATCCAGGAATCTGTCCTTATCTGAAAGATCCGCATTTTTTGCTGTTACGGTAAAGTACGGCTGATATACACCGTTATCGTAGGAACCGTCGATGTCCTTACCTATGTGACGATCCAAAAGTGTCTGTGAAAGCGGTGCTCCCGGTACATCGAGAAGCGCGTACTCAAGGATCTGGAACGCGAGATAAAGCTTCGGATCAAGGTTATCACCGATCACCGCATTGTAGGACAGATAAGCATTTCCTTCTACCGGCTGATCCTCTGTTACAGAGTATTCTTTCTCGACATAAACCTGACTCTTAAAAGGCTCCTGCTTTACGAGCTTGCTGTCAATTTCCTGACGATCATACTCACAGAGGTACTCGCTGTCGAGCCAGAGAAGCTTCTCAGCCATGTCACAGTTTCCATAGAGATAAATATAAGAATTTGACGGATGATAATACTTTGCATGCATCGCCTTGAAATTCTCATATGTGAGCTCAGGAATGACTGCCGGATCACCGCCGGATTCATTTGCGTACTGTGTATCCGGATAAAGAGATACGAGGATTGCACGGCTCAGTACGTCATCAGGCGATGAAAACGCACCCTTCATCTCATTATAAACAACACCATTGTATGTGAGAGGCGCATCTGCGCTTTCAAGCTCATAGTGCCAGCCTTCCTGCTTAAAGATTTCCTCTCTAGAGTAGATATTCGGATGAAGTACCGCATCCATATATACATCCATAAGGTTCTGGAAATCCTTGTCATTTGTGCTCGCAACCGGATAAACCGTCTTATCCGGATATGTCATCGCATTAAGGAATGTATTGAGACTTCCCTTTGCAAGTTCGATAAACGGATCCTTCGCAGGGAACTTCTTTGATCCACAGAGCACGGAATGCTCGAGGATATGCGGTGTTCCTGTAGAATCTGACGGTGGAGTACGGAAACCTATTGTAAATACTTTATTTTTGTCATCATTTTCAAGGATCATGATACGAGCGCCGGTCTTTTTATGAGAAAACCTGTATCCTGTGGAATGAAGATCCGGGATTTCTCTTTTTTCCAGTAACTCGTACTTTTCCTTCACTGCATCTATATTCATTGAATGCTGTTCCTCCTAACAATAGTAATTTAATGACACGATAGTTTTTTTTACTTTTAACCCTATCGTCTCAAATATTCTAAAACATCTTCATAAACAGCGACTCCCGTATTGTAGCCATGCTCGTAGAAAGCTTCCAGCTTATGTGGGTCTGTTTCTGCTCTGCCAACCGTTTTCTCTGTCGGACGGATGACAAAAACTTTTCCCTCTCTTTCGAGGCGCTCCAGAATATCCAGCTGACGATTATATACCTTCGGTCTGTTTATAAGGGCGCGGACCAGCGCCGGATGATCTTTGTACATCCTGCGGAATATACCTTCCATTCCGGACTTCAGTTTCTTTCTGTAGCCCATCTCACGGGTCAGTATGACCACATTTTTTTTATTTCCAAGCATAAGACTGTGGCCGAAAGGAATAGAATCAGCCAGTCCTCCGTCCATATACAGGTCTGCGCCCATTTTTACCGGCGGCGCCACCATAGGAAGCGAGCATGACGCACGGCATATTTTATAAAGTCTCTTACTGCTCTTATAATCTGAAAGATATTCCGGTCGACCTGTCGTTAGATTTGTCACGACCATCTCTACCCTCATACCTCTCTTTTTATAGCTTTCATAGTCAAAAGGGATGAGTCTGTTTGGATATTCGTCAAAAAGCATATCCATGTCATACAGATAATGGGTCTTAAAAAAATGTTCCATCGACCAGCCGCGTCTCTTTTTATCAGTTACGATAAAGACATCTTTGGTCCGTCCCATCTGTCCCGATGCATAGTCGAGCGCATTGCAGGCGCCCGCCGAAACACCGACTGTATAGGGAAGGAACAGATTTTTTTCCATGAAGTAATCAAGCACTCCTGCTGTAAAAACTCCGCGGGAGCCTCCACCTTCAAGAACCATTCCCGAATGTGAAAAACTTTCCCAATTTCTGTATTCTTCTGTCATTCTATGATATGCCTCCCTGCGAGTCCCTCTATATGATTGCCTGTAAGACGGATCGCTTCAATAACATCTTCCAGTGTAAACTGGCTGTTTTCCTCAACAAGTTCCTCCGGAGTAACATCTCTCCTGAGTTCCTCTGACAGCTCCTTTGCAGCTTTTCCGATGTCTGTGATCTTCTCGATCACCTTATCCATACGGTCGCGTTCTTCATTATCGCGGTTAATGGCTGCATCCATGGCATCCATGACTGTCTTTCCGATAAGGCCGTCAACCTCGTCCTCTGAATCGAGTGTTCCGAGGAGATCAATAGCCATCATAAGACCGATATTTCCCTCACCGATCAGATCCTCAAGTCTCATGCCATGATAAACATAGAGCTTTGCTATATCTACAACGTCTGTGAGATACATCTTTAAGAGAGCAGCCTTTGCCTCATCATCATCCTTAAATGCCTTGTGGATGATCTCTTTTTTCTGCTCCTCTGTATACTTAGGAAGTTCTCTGAGTTCCTCTAAGTAAAATTTAAGATAATTGCCGTTCTCAGTATCTAACGGCAGATCGATCTCTTCTTCGCCGTCCCACTCACCAAACTTGATATTCAGGCTCTCAAAGTACTGACGAGTCAGTTGGTCCTGCTCCTCTGTGAGCTTGAGTGGTCCGAAAAGATTCTGATACTCCTCTTCCGCAAGGTAATTGTGCCCTTCGTGAGCAAGTCTCACTGCACGGTCAAGAGTTGACTTATATTCTGTAACGTTCATAAAAACTCCTCTGTTCGCACGTATTACTGCACGTGCTGATGTGTATAAAGATGTTCCTCGCAGTATTCGTAATTTCCATTACACTTACTGCAGAAACGGAATTCCATATCAGGATCTGTAAGCTCTGTTCTGCCGCAGATCGCACATTTATGCTTTGCGATTCCCATCTGCGAGAAATTAGTTTCACCTACTCCGCCGTTAACCGGATTCCAGCCTTCTCTCTTTGCCTTATTCACAGCCTTCCGGAATTCTTTCCGCCTCTTGGACTGCTTTGAATCAAGGTGCATCATATTTTTAGTACTGAAATAAAACAGTACGAAATTTAAGAGTGATGCTAAAATGACAGATCTTCCGATCCAATTATAATTAACGAAATCAATAATGATGCACGCAAGGTCAAATAACGCAAGCCATTTTATCTTTAACGGGAAAAGGAAATAAATCCTTATCTGGATATCCGGATAACTTGCCGCGAATGCCAGAAGCAGTGACATATTTATGTAATAGGTAGATACCATTCCTGAGATGTAGTATCCAAGCTGAACCGGTGAAATATTATTAGCTATGCCCAGTCCATAAGTAATAAACGCTCCGATAAGCGTAAACAGGAAACCTCCCAGCATATAGACATTATATCTGAAAGGCCCCCATGTCGACTCCAGCGACGTGCCTATCCAATAATAGAACATCAGCATGATAAGGGTAAAAATGCCAAGTGCCGTAGGCGGCATAAGCACCCAGGTAAAAATCCTCCATACCTGCCCACGCATAATGAGATACGGATCAAGGCTCACATAGTCTATAAAACCCATATACTGCAGCGCGTATCCGATCACATAGCAGATGATCACATATCTTGTGAGATCTAAAATAGCATAATCGCCAAATTTTCGTTCCAATTTATATAACCAGTTATTCAAATTTTATCTCCTACTCTTTCAATGTTATTAGAGAATTTTGAAATTCCCTAACGCACAGCATAGCACACTACATGACCATTTGCCAAACAAAAGACATAGTGTGTATTTAAATCCCTACATATTTATTTGCTTATTTTTTCGACTCGCAGTATACTATATCACGTTGCGTACAATTAAAATCTTAAGACTTTCGAAAGGATTTACCTATTTATATGAGTTATTCATTGGGAATTGACATCGGGTCTACTACCGTTAAGGTGGCTCTTCTCGACGAAAATAAAAAGCTTGTTTACTCCGATTACCGCCGTCACTTTGCGGATATAAAGGAGACCCTCCGTGATCTTTTGGAGGATGCATTTAAAGAAACAGGCGATGTGGAGATCGCCCCGGTCATCACCGGTTCCGGCGGACTTGCTCTTGCCAATACCATAAGTGTTCCTTTTGTACAGGAAGTGATCGCTGTTGCGACCGCGCTGAAAGAGCAGGCTCCAAAGACAGACGTAGCCATCGAGCTCGGCGGTGAGGACGCAAAGATCATCTATTTTGAAGGCGGAAACGTTGAAGAAAGAATGAATGGTGCATGTGCCGGTGGTACAGGTGCTTTCATCGATCAGATGGCTTCCCTCCTCCAGACAGATGCTCCGGGCCTTAATGAGTATGCAAAGGGCTATCAGTCTCTTTATACAATAGCAGCCCGCTGCGGCGTATTCGCAAAGACCGATATCCAGCCGCTGATCAACGACGGTGCACGTAAGGAAGACCTTGCAGCATCGATCTTTCAGGCTGTCGTTAATCAGACGATTTCAGGACTTGCCTGCGGTAAGCCTATCCGCGGACATGTTGCGTTCCTCGGTGGTCCGCTCCATTTCCTGACTGAGCTCAAGGCGGCATTTATCCGTACGCTGAAGCTTGATGACGAACACGCCATCACTCCGGAAAACTCTCACCTTTTTGCAGCTATGGGTTCTGCTCTTAATCACGAAGATGAGACAAGGCTTCTTTCTGCCCTTATTGAGCAGCTTCGCGGCGATATAAAGATCCAGTTTGAAGTTCCGCGTATGGAGCCTCTTTTCAAAAACAAAACTGAGTTCATGGAATTTGAGCAGCGTCATGCTCAGGCAAAGGTCGCTACCAAGGAGCTTTCTTCCTACCGCGGAAATGCTTTTCTCGGTATCGATGCCGGATCCACGACTACGAAGACTGCCCTTATCAGCGAAGACGGAAGGCTTCTGTATTCTTTCTATTCCAGCAATAACGGATCTCCGCTTAAGACAGCTATTCGTTCCATTAAGGAGATCTATGACCTGAAGCCAAAGGATGTCCGTATCGTCGGCGCTTGTTCTACAGGTTACGGTGAAGCGCTGATGAAGTCCGCTTTCCAGCTGGATGAAGGAGAAGTAGAAACAGTTGCGCACTACTATGCTGCTGCTTTCTTTAATCCTGAAGTTGACTGTATCCTTGACATCGGCGGTCAGGACATGAAGTGCATAAAGATCAAGAATAATTCCGTTGATTCCGTACAGCTGAACGAAGCTTGTTCCTCAGGATGCGGTTCCTTCATCGAAACTTTCGCAAAATCACTCAACTTTGAAGTTGAAGACTTTGCAAAGGAAGCTCTTTTTGCTGAGCACCCGATCGATCTCGGTACACGATGCACCGTATTCATGAATTCCCGCGTAAAGCAGGCACAGAAAGAGGGCGCACCGGTTTCCGATATTTCTGCCGGACTTGCATATTCTGTAATCAAGAATGCACTCTTCAAGGTTATCAAAGTAAGTGACGCCAGCGAACTCGGTAAGCACATCGTAGTTCAGGGTGGAACTTTCTATAATAACGCTGTACTCCGTGCTCTTGAAAAGATCGCCGGATGCGAAGCTGTAAGACCTGATATCGCAGGTATCATGGGAGCTTTCGGTGCCGCACTCATTGCCCGTGAAAGACATGAGGCCGGTACTGATTCCACCATGCTCTCCATCGACGAGATCAACTCTCTTGAGTACACTACTTCCATGGCAAAGTGCCAGGGTTGTAATAACCACTGCCGCCTTACCGTAAATCACTTCACCGGCGGACGTACTTTCATCTCCGGAAACAGATGTGAAAGAGGCGCAGGAAAGGCAAGGACTCATAAAGACGTACCTAACCTTTTTGATTATAAATATCACAGACTCTTTGACTACGAACCCCTCCCTGTTGACATGGCTCCGCGCGGAGAGATCGGTATTCCGAGAGTCCTCAATATGTATGAGAACTATCCTTTCTGGTTCACACTCTTTACTGAGCTTGGATTCAGAGTAGTCCTCTCACCCCGTTCAAGCCACGACATCTATTCACTCGGTATCGAATCCATTCCGAGTGAGTCAGAGTGCTACCCGGCAAAACTTGCCCACGGTCACATCACATGGCTTATTAAGAACGGCATAAAGAAAATCTTCTATCCTTGTGTATTCTATGAGCGTAATGAGTTTAAGGATGCAGGAAACCACTATAACTGCCCTATCGTTACCTCTTATCCGGAAAACATAAAGAACAACGTGGAGGAAATCACAGACGGAGATATTGATTTCAGAAATCCGTTTATGTCATTTGAGTCTCCCGAGACTATCTATCCACGTATTATCGAGGCTTTCCCGGAAGTACCTCCTACGGAGATCGTAGAAGCTACTAAAAAGGCATGGAGAGAGCTTGCGGAAGAGCGTCGTGATATCCAGCGCCGCGGTGAAGAAACTCTTCGTTACATGAGAGAGCACAATATGCACGGTATCGTTCTCGCCGGTCGTCCGTATCACTGCGATCCCGAGATCAACCACGGTATACCGGAGCTCATCACACAGTACAATGTGGCTGTACTTACTGAGGATTCTGTTTCTCATCTTCAGGACGTTGACCGTGAACTCCGTGTAATGGACCAGTGGATGTACCACTCAAGACTCTACGCCGCAGCACAGTTTGTAAAAACACGTGAGGATCTGGATCTTATCCAGCTCAATTCCTTTGGATGCGGTTTGGATGCCGTTACAACTGATCAGGTTAATGAGATCCTCGCCGATTCCGGAAAGATCTACACCTGCCTGAAGATCGATGAGGTAAATAACCTCGGCGCAGCACGTATCAGAGTCCGTTCTCTGCTGGCAGCGCTCCGTGTACGTAAGGCACACGAAACAAAGAGGGAGATCGTTTCATCTGCATTTAAGCGTGTAGTTTACACAGAAGAAATGCAGCAGCAGGGCTATACGATACTTTGCCCTCAGATGTCTCCTATTCACTTTGAGATCATCGAGACCGCTTTCCGTAATGCCGGCTACAATCTGGTTGTCATGGATAATGATGGACGTGAAGCAGTCGATATGGGTCTTAAATATGTTAATAACGACGCCTGCTATCCGTCCCTTATGGTCATCGGTCAGGTAATGGATACTCTCCTGTCGGGCAAGTATGACCTGCATAAAACTGCTGTCATCATGTCTCAGACAGGCGGCGGATGCCGTGCGACAAACTACATCGGATTTATCAGACGTGCCCTTAAGAAGGCAAATATGGACTATATCCCCGTTATTTCCCTGAACCTCGTAGGTCTCGAAGGAAATCCGGGCTTTAAGCTCACACGTGATCTGATCACCAGAGCAATGTACGGTCTGACTTTCGGAGACATCTTCCTCAGATGCGTATTAAGGATGCGTCCTTATGAGCTAAAGAAGGGCTCTGTCGACGAAATGCATAGAAAGTGGGTAAAGGTATGTCAGGACTTTGTTTCTGAAAAGAAACCTTCTTTCTTCAAATTCAGATCTATCTGTAAGAATATTGTCCGTGACTTTGACAATATCCCGATAGATGAAGATCTGAAAAAGCCGAGAGTCGGTGTCGTAGGAGAAATCCTCGTTAAGTTCCATCCGGCAGCCAACAACCACCTGACTGACCTCCTCGAAAAAGAAGGTGCAGAACCGGTTGTTCCGGATCTCATGGACTTCCTGCTTTACAGTTTCTACAACCAGATCTACAAGGCTGAGAAACTCGGTCAGTCCAAAAAGACTGCCCGTAATGCATGGCTTGGTATCAAGGCTATGGAATTCCTTAGAAGTGCCGCTGTTTCTGAGTTTAAGAAATCAAAGCATTTTGAGGCTCCGAACCATATCGAGACGCTTGCAAAGTATGCTGAAAGCATTGTTTCCATCGGTAACCAGACTGGTGAAGGATGGTTCCTTACAGGAGAAATGCTGGAGCTTATCCATGACGGTGTAAATAACATCGTCTGCACACAGCCTTTTGGCTGTCTCCCGAACCACGTTGTCGGAAAGGGTGTTATAAAGGCTATCAGAAAGGCTCACCCGACCTCAAATATCGTGGCTATCGACTATGATCCGGGCGCTTCTGAGGTTAACCAGTTGAACCGTATCAAGCTCATGCTCTCAACAGCACGGACAAATTTGAAATAATCATTGATTGTTCAAAATAATGGACACAACGTTTATTTTGTATCTATTTTTTATTTCTGTGCTATCATAGTATTAACCGCTGCCGGATCCGGTTTTGGGTTCGGCAGCTTTTTCGAATTATATTCTTATTTCGAACTCATTGAGGAGAGGGGTAAAATACTATGGGAGTTAACCGGGAAGATACCATTAAAGATTTATTTAAGTCATTCACTGGACAGGACTATCAGCACGGCATGCAGCTTGATGAATCTGTATATGATAGAAATGCCGGTGTCCTTAAGAGCGGAATTGACGGAGCCATTTACAAGGATGATGAGATCAATGAGGCTTCCGCTTATTTTGAAGAAAAAGCCAAAGAGCTCCTGACCGATCCTGAGACTAAGAGGGTTGGTGAGTTTTATCGCATTGGCTATGAAGCTATCGCCATCATGAAGGGACGTATAGGCTCAAGTGGTGTATAAAATTAAAAACGCTGCAGAAAGAGATTTTTCTTTGCTGCAGCGTTTTTCGTTTTTTATCATGACTGACCGTCATGCTGATACATTTTATCAGATTTCGTAATCTATGCAGGTACGGCTCTTTGTATTGGGGCGAACTACTCCATCTGCCACCTTTACATGCTCGGGATGAGTTGCATAGCCCTTTAATGCTTCAGGACTTTCAAGCGTACTATCAAGCATCAGGTCTGCATTTGCTGAAGGGAGCAGTCCATCGATTATGACATGTACTTCCGTAAGTCCGGGAACTTTTCCTACAAGTCCCTCAAGACCTGCTTTGATCTTCTTTTTGATCTCTGTTTTTTCCTCTGCGCCGAGCTCATCCTTAAGCTGCCAGAGAATGATATGTTTAACCATTTTCTCTCCTTTCGATATGCGATAATACTTAACTTTTTGAGTCTGACATAAGGATACCACGATTTCAGTGTATTTTTGTTAACAAAAGACGATTTTTTGCCGATATATATGTATATCCTTTTATCTTATGCACGTAGTGCATTTTTTACTTTATAGGAATTTCCTATAAGTTAAAAATACGTGATGACACGAATTACTTCGCTTCCATCACAATATTCCTACGAGGGGGGAATCACTATTTTTAATATTACTTATCCTACAAATACAAGCGTGACGATATCAGCCTTAAAGCACCGGGTTTCTGAGGAAATTTCAAAGCGCAGAGCTGAGAGCAGGACCCAGACTGCATATATTCTTTTTGAAATGGCTGCACGCCTTGTGATATCAGTTGGTATTTCTTATATTTTTTATGATTTTTTGATCCTGGTTAACGGTAGTCCTATGGGCTGGTATGTATTGGCGGCTGTAATATGCTTCCTGTCTCTTACCGTACTGTTTTTATGGATCATACCGTTCCTGTCGGATGCTGCGCCTATTTACAGGCTTGAAGCACTGGTCAAAGTCTGGAAAAAGCTGTCCTATATTGAATTGTCTTTACGTGGACTTGATTCTGCCGATTTTGACAATGATGAGTCTGTGCTCATAAAGCCTTATGATGATATGGGGCTTATCCTTAAGCAGAAAAACGGAAAGGAGTATCCTGTTTTCCTGCCTTATAAGGCTGAGATTTTGTCCGAATCCAATGGTGAGGTGATGCTGGATCTCCGGATCTACGATGAGTATGTGTCTAAGGTCACGAGCTTTTTGGACAACGGTACAGCTAAGGTTTTTGATGTGTTGTAAAGTTTATTGCTCATAATTGACGTGTATAATTGACTCATAATTGACTCATAATTGACTCATAATTGACTCATAATTGACTCATAATTGACGCCTTCAGGAGAAGGCATCTCATTCGTTCGCCCGGCAGGATTTTCCGAATCCCGATCACGCTGTACTAATCCTTCGCGCTTAGAATCGCGCTCACGAAGTACAGCGGATAGTGTATCCGTCAAATCCTAAACGCCTCTGAATGCTTACGAATTAGATGCCTTCTCCTGAAGACTGTTTTTCTTTATTTGGAGCGACGCAAGTATGCTCGCTCAAGCAAACAACGAGAAACATCCACGTACGTTTACACGAAAACTATTTAGATAATGTAGTCCAATAATTCAGAATTACAGATGCTTTAAAGCAACGAAAAACCTAGGTTTCAAGCGGATTTCGCATGATTCCTAGGTTCTATTGATCAAGCA
>CAMVTN010000072.1 GCA_947170415.1 uncultured Lachnospiraceae bacterium
GCAGCCTCGGAAGCCTTGCGGCAGCCCTTCTTGATAGCGATAGCAGCACCTACTGTGTAAGCGTAGCAAGCGTTCTCGAAGCAGATAGGCTGTACACCCTTAACAAGGCTGTAAACATCAAGACCAGCGTCCTTTGTTACCTGAACTGCTTCTTCAATAGAATTCATACCGTAGTTCTTAAGAACTGCGATAATGTTGTCATAACGTCTCTCTTTGGACTCAAATACAATATTCTCGTCAGCCATTATAGTCTGTCCTCCTTTTCAATTATTCTTTTCTGGGATCGATAGTTCTAACAGCATCGTCAAAACGACCATACTGACCCTGAGCCTTCTCAAAAGCAGTATTAGCATCGTCGCCAGCCTTCATGAAGTCCATCATCTTTCCGAAGTTTACAAACTTGTAACCGATGATGTTGTCGTCAGCATCAAGACCGAGCTCTGTCATGTAACCATCTGTCATCTCAAGATAACGAGGTCCCTTTTCAAGAGTGGAGTAAATTGTACCAACCTGAGAACGGAAGCCCTTACCAAGGTCCTCAAGTCCTGCACCAACTGCAAGACCGCCCTCAGAGAAAGCGGACTGAGAACGTCCGTATACGATCTGAAGGAACAGCTCTCTCATAGCTGTATTGATAGCATCACAAACAAGGTCTGTATTAAGTGCCTCAAGAACAGTAAGTCCCGGAAGGATCTCGCCAGCCATAGCAGCAGACTGAGTCATACCTGAGCATCCGATAGTCTCTACAAGAGCCTCCTGGATGATACCCTCCTTAATGTTCAGGGAAAGCTTGCAGGCACCCTGCTGAGGTGCACACCAGCCCACACCATGAGTGAAACCGGAAATATCCTTGATTTCCTTGGCCTGAACCCACTTTGCTTCTTCCGGAATGGGAGCACAGCCGTGGTGCACGTCCTGATGAACTTTGCACATCTCTTCGACTTTCTTTGTGTAAATCATGTGAAATTCTCCTTTCAGATTTTGTCTACCTTAACGGACACGAAGCCAACGTATCCGAACGCGCACGTAAAAACGAACAATTTCTACTAAAAAATACTCTCCACAGCCATAAGCCATAGATCGACACGCGTCATAGCACGATTGTTATTTTCTCACAAAATTAGATACATTTCAACGGAAAGTATTGGATTTTTGTGAATTTTATGACAAACATTCTAATCCCTATAGGTGTCATGGATAAATAAAATGTCATCAAACCTTGCATTAAAGGCATTTACGACCGTAGGCGAGAAGTGTTTTCCACTCTCTGCAAGTATCTCATTTCTTGCATTTTCTGCAGGCCATGCGTCTTTATAGGTTCGTTTACTTGTCAGAGCATCAAACGCATCCGCCACCGCAACTATTTGAGCGGATATATCGATCTGATTCTCCATGAGACCTCTGGTATAACCCTCTCCGTCCCATCTTTCATGATGTTCTGAGGCAATGATCTGCGCGAGATGCATTATCTCATCATCCTGATTGCTAAGAAGCTCGCGTCCATAGTCCACGTGTTTCTTCATTATTTCAAATTCTTCCTGTGTAAGCCCGGTCGGTTTCTCGAGGATCTCATTCGGGATCATGATCTTGCCGATATCATGCATCATCGAAGCGATCCTTATGTATTGCACCTTTTTTTCATCAAACCCGAGCTCACGGGCAAGTAATGCACTGTACTCTGAAACACGACGTACATGCTGTCCAGTCTGGGGCGATTTTCGCTCGATAACCTGCGCAAAAGCCAGGATCGTTTTTTCCTGAGCGCCCTGCATCTGACCTGCAAGTGTTTCTCGCTCAACATTTGCATGCGCAGTAGAAACCATATGATAGATAAGGACACATTCAAGCACAAATATAAATGTACCAAGTACTGTCATCCATTTATCGAGGATAAAGGCAACCGGTCGATCCTCTATCATATAGGTAAGATTTGTTCCCATATGGACTGCTTCCGTAAGGAGCAGCGTAATGACTATTTCCATTATGAGCCCTCGATGGGAAAAATCATCCCATCTGCGCCTCAGGAACAGAAATTCATTTCTCATACTAAAGCCATATATGAGAACCATGCATCCCATAAATATGCATATCTGCCAATACTGCTCAGACATGATCATGGCAGTTGTTTCCGCAGTTTCAAAAAGCGCGTAGAAACAAAATGCCATGGAATATGGTATCACTGCGATCTTTGACAAAAAACTCGCCATGATCGGAACAGGTATGAGCATCAAAATAAACTGCAAGCCGAACCTAAATACATAAACACTATTGGATGGCATCACTTCATTATCAAGCAGATAATTTGCGAAGTATGCCAACGAAGGAAGCGTAACGAACTGCCAGAAATCGATGGAGATCAACGCCGTAAATATTGTTGCTTTTACAGCTTCTTCTCTTCTCCTCTTTCGATATGACAGATACCATGCTCCTACCGTAAATATCAGCATATTTATGATAAGAGGGTAGCCCCTGTGTAAAAATTCAATGTAGTACTTCAGTATCGCGCCGTTTTTCATGACGATCACACTTGCTTTGTTACAATGTGATCTGCATCCTTAAATATCGAGTCTGCAGGTACAACACCGCGAACACGTGATAAAGGATAAATATTGCTGTTTCTGCCAATAACAGAGCCGGGATTAAGCACAGAATTGCAGCCTACCTCTACATGATCTCCGAGCATGGCACCAAACTTTTTGAGACCGGTCTCGATTTCTTCTCCGTTTCGTGACTTCACGACAACAAGCTTTTTATCAGACTTTACATTAGAAGTAATGGAGCCTGCTCCCATGTGAGAATAGAAACCAAGTATAGAATCTCCTACATAATTGTAATGCGGAACCTGAACATGATTGAACAGGATGACATTCTTAAGTTCTGTAGAATTTCCAACAACACAGTCATTTCCTACTAATGCCTTTCCGCGGATAAACGCGCACTGACGTACTTCTGTGCGCTCACCGATGATACACGGACCTGTGATGGACACAGTCGGCCATACTTTTGCTGACTTTGCGATCCAGATATTTTCGCCCTTCTGCTCATACACTTCAGGGTCGAGTGTGGGACCGATCTTAAGGATCAGCTCTTCGATACCCTTAAGTGCTTCCCACGGATAGGTAAATCCTGCGAGATATTCTCCTGCTAAAGTTTCATTAAGATCGTACAGATTTTTGATTTCTGCTTCCTTCATTTTTTATTCCTTTCATTAACCGGGAATTTCCCGTATTTTTTGACGTATCACGTAACTCAGATCTTTTCCCCGGACTCTTTCTACATATCGGGTAACGTACTTATCGAGTTTTTCCTGATATTCATCCGGTGATATCTCGCCTCTCTCAACTCCTGAGAGACCTTTTTCCCAGCTGGCTGTCATTTCCGGATTCAGCATACCTGGCATTGTGAGGTATACGACCTCATAGACCATTTCACCGAATTTGCCCGGGGTCAGTACCTGCTTCTTACTATTTAGATAACCGATCTTTACGAGTTTCTCTATTATGCCAGCTCTGGTTGCACTAGTACCGATACCGGCGCCCTTTATCTGCGCTCTCAGTTCCTCGTCTTCGATCAGCTGACCTGCATTCTCCATGGCAAGTACCATGGAACCGGAGGTGTATCGCTTCGGCGGAGTTGTTTTTCCATTCTTCATATTGAATCCGGCGATTCCGACTTCCAGATTTTTCTTTAATTCTCCTGCGATGGCGGTGAGATCAACTTCGTTTTCTTCTTCCTCTTCATCTTCACCGTCGCTGTCTGCGTTTTCTGCCTTTTCAGCTTTTTCGTCTTCCGGTTTCTTTGCTTTCTCCTGCTTTGCGAGGATCTTTTTGTCCTGCCCGGTTATCACATAAAATCCAGGTTCTTTAAGGACTTTTGATGATGTAAAGAAATGTTCCGTGCCTACCAGAGTTTCCAGTGTGATCTTTTGGAATACTGCCGGAGGATAAAATATAGAAAGAAATCTCCTTACTATCATGTCATAAACACGTTTGCAGAGATCGCTTACATTATTGTATTCAGACACATTTCCCGTCGGAATGATGGCATAGTGGTCTGTGACCTTGCTGTCATCTGTGTACGGTTTTTTGTTGATCCCAGTATATAGTTTATTCTCGAGAATGTTCTTTGTAAACTCTGCTGTAGGCGGATATTTTAGAACGCCGTTCAAATTTTTGCTGATTTCCTTTGCTACAGCCGATGAAAGCACTCTCGCATCCGTTCTCGGATATGTTGTAAGTTTTTTCTCATATAGCTCCTGCGCAGCTGCAAGTGTCTGCTCGGGGCTTATCTTGAAACGCTTGGAACATGCCGCCTGTAGTTCTGCAAGGTTATATAAAAGCGGCGGTTTCTTTTTTTCCTGATTTTTATTTACGGACAGGATAGTTCCGTGGTCTTCCTCCTGGAGTTTCTCAACAAGCTTTTTTGCTTCCTCTTCATCCAGGAAACCTTTTTCATTGTAGATTTTTGGTGAACCGTAGTAGGCTGAGCCCTCTACTGCCTTCCATTCACCGGTGTACTGTCCGTCGGGAAGTGTGAATGTTCCTATTAATCTATAAAAAATCGTTTCTTTGAAATTTCTGATCTCTCTTTCCCGGCGAACTACCATTCCGAGAACACAGGTCATTACGCGTCCTACTGCTATTGCTGCGTATTTTTTTGTACCTGCGGCGTCATTCAGCATGCCTGCATAGCGTACTGAAAGCGCTCTTGAGAAATTGATACCCATAGCGTAGTCTTCTATACCACGCATAATGCCTGCATTTCCGAGGTTGTCGTATTCCGAGTAGGGTTTTGCTTCCCTCATGCCTCGGCTTATTTCTTCCTCGGTAGTGGAATCGATCCAGACACGCCGTTCGTCCATTCCTTCCCGGACACCACCGTAACGACGGATAAGTTCCTCGATGACCTGTCCTTCTCGTCCCGAGTCTCCTGCCCATAGCACAGTGCCGATATCTTCTCTATGAAGCAGCGAATTTACAACGTCATATTGCTTTTTAACATTTCCTATTACTTCATATTTATATGCCTGCGGCAAAAAAGGAAGATCTTTGAGATTCCACTTTTTATATTTTTCATCGTATTTTTCCGGATAACACATTTCTACCAGATGACCTACGCACCAGGTTATGACGTATTCTCCGTTTTCGATGGAACCGTTACGATTGCCGGAAACATGCAGGATCTTCGCATATTCACGGGCAACAGACGGTTTCTCTGTTATGATCAAAGTCTTTAGTTTCTTACTGCTTTCCTCACTCAAATCAGCTAATCTCCATCATTTCCCGTTACAGACGGGATAATTTATTTCAATCGTGAGTAATCATTATAGCATGATAATAAAATGATGGCAGGGTCAAAAACAAAAAATCCGCGCTCCTTTAAGAACGCGGATTTTTGATAAATATTTTTTGATCAAACTGCAGTTTTTCTGGCTGCTGCAGAGTTCTTCCAGAAATTTTTCGTCTATAGAAAGTATGACTATTCCGCAGTCTTTTGAAATATTTCTGTAATTGACTATCCTATGCGCAATTTGAAAGGTGTAATAATCATCATTTTTCTAATAAAAGAGGAATTATCAAAGGAAAAACGTCAAAAGGAGGAAAAATCAATATACTTCGCGTATTGCATCTTTTATTATCTCAGGAATGTCGAGCTGAGATAATTTTTCGTTAAACTGATCCTTATCGTCACAGGTATTAAGGATATGATTTACTTCTTCTTTGTATCGAAGCTCACACCATGCGTACTCTATCACATAAAAAACTTCCTTTTTCCAGTCATTTGACGCGAGTACAACATTTTCAAGGACGATTTCCTGTGCATCATGTGCATTGCATTTATCGAGAGCTACTTTTACCGTGTGAGATTTCTTATCTGCTTCATATCCGTCTGCGCTCTCTACACCGTAGATTTTCAGCGTAAATGATCTCTTTGTCGGGATCAGTGACAATTCACCCTGTGCTCCTGATATCCTGACAGTCATCTTCCGTCCGGCTTCATCCCAGTCTGCACTGATATCGGTTCTGACAGATCTTCCGTCCCTGTATTCTTCAGTGATACCGTCATCTTCATAGATCGTGAAGCTGCCGCTTGCACCTGCACCTATGAGGATCTCCAGATCCTCAGGATTTTTGAACGCATCGAGATCATTCTCACCGGCAAGAGGAACGATTCCGCCGCTTTTTAATAAAACAGGGATCGTTTCTATGCTGCGGTAAAGCTTTCTTAACTCTGATCTTTCATAGATCCTGCCTGTGAAGATATCGTAATATCTGCCCTCAGGGATAAAACATCTGACTGAAGACATCTTTAAGACGCTGTCCTCTTTTTCGCAGATCGCTCCGACAAGAAGCTCGCTTCCAAAGAAATATTCCTCGCCTACGGAATATGCTTTTTCATCCTTCGGATATTCATAATACACAGGTCTGATAAGCGGCTCGCCCTCCGCATAGGATCTGTGGTTCATCGTGTATAGATACGGTATCATCCTGTGCCGTAATCTCATAAACCTGTCTATGATACCTCTGTAGGGCTGTTCAAGTCTCGATGGTTCTTTTATGAAAAACGGACTGTTTGAGCTGTGCAGACGCATTATCGGAGAAAATACACCAAATTGTATCCATCTCACGAGTCTTTCAAGGTCTTTATCTCCCTGCATGTGACCGCCTATATCGTGACTCCACCAGCCATATCCTGCATTACTGGATGTAGAGGTGAAGAACGGCTGCAGATGAAGGCTCTTCCAACTGGAAACCGTGTCTCCTGAAAAACCTACAGGATACCTGTGACTTCCGATTCCCGCGTATCGTGAAAAGATCATGGCTCTTTTTCCGCGTTTTTTCTGATCTTCAAAGTGATAATGATTTAAGAGCCACAGTGGATCGATGTCACTGTCTGCCATCTTAGTTCCCTGCTGCCAGTCTATCCACCAAAAATCAACCCCCTTTTTCTCGTAGGGTAAAAGTGTATCCTTGAAATACGCATCCCTGAATGCCTTGTCCGTGAGATCAAATGAGATCGCTTCCTGAGACTCAGGATCTATCCCAACCCGCTTTGCAGCTTCCGGATACATTGCCTCAAAAGCACGTATACCGTCAGCCGGATGAAGATTCAGAGTCACCGCGAGTCCTTTTTCATGGAGAGTTTTTAAGAATCGCCCGTAATCCGGGAAGAGTTCTTCATTCCATGTAAATCCTGTCCATCCGTTTCCGTACTTTGGATCTACATCCGTCAGATGCCAGTCCATGTCTAGAACTGCCACTGAAAGCGGTACATTTTCTTCCTCAAATCGCTTCAGCATTCCGAGGTAACTCTGCTCTGAATACCGCTCGAACTTACTCCACCAGTTGCCCAGTGCGTAGCGCGGGAGCATCGGTACTTCGCCGGTCAGGGTATAAAATTCTTTTAATCCACCGTAAAAATCATCACCAAAGCCAAAGAAGTAAATATCTCTGCACTCATTTTTTCTTTCTACAACTTCTCCATCTACCAGTAACGGTGTCGTGCTGTCATCGAGAACCGCATATCCGCTCTTTGAAAAGATTCCGTCATCGAGCATTACGAGGCCATCTGTGAAATCAAGTGTGCGGGCTGTTCCGAAAAGATTGTCTCCTCCGGCATAGAGCTTACCGTAGTTCCAGACTGCGCCGTTTGCTTTCAGGGTGATATTTAAGCCCTGTGATGTGAACGGTTTCCTGTCATAACGAAGGACAAGTGCTTCTGTCTCTATCTCCAGTAATCCATCTTTTTCTCTTTCTGTACTAGATGTTTCAGGAAAATTCCTGTTGAATACACTCAATGTTTTTTCATCGTTGAAAAGACCGTCCTCACTGTATTCCATTCTGATGAGACGCTCTGTTAGTACTGTGATCCTGTATTTATCCATAACTTTACAGGGAAGCGCGAAACGAACCTGTAAACACCGTCCTTTTCGTGCTCCCCTTCTCTCCTTACCTGTTTGACTTATAAGTATTGTATGCATCCTTCTGGATATTCAGGAAGTCCCCATATCCCATCATATCCAACTGGCTCTTGTAAGCGTCCCACTGCTCGTCAACTCCACCTTCTGTGACCCATGTTGCCTGATTGGAATCTACGAAAGCTTCGATGTCTGTGTAGAGAGTCGCAAGTGTATTAAGCTGATCTACAGTGTAGCTCACATTCGGATATGCTTCTTTTGCGAACTTCTTCATTTCACTGTCAAGTGCAAGCTTGGAAGCATCTCCGTTTTCACCTGCATAGCTTACTTTGTCATTAAAATCCTCCCCTACGTACTTTGGACCGAAATCCCTGAATGAATTGATCCATGCAAAAAGATCTGCTGAGTTCCCATCATCCGGTTCCATTACTGTATATGTGCCGTCATCATTCTTCTTTACACCCTTATCAAATGTGCCGTAAAAGTTCTGAATGGAGGCATCCTCTGAATAAAATTCATCTATCCAGGAAAGGAGCTTTTCAGGGTTTTTGCAGGAACTTGTCACTACAAATTCATATCTGCTGTAATTCCAGTGTTCCGGATCGGATGAAATGTACTGTTCTCCGTCCGTGCCTTTAAGTGCGGAAAGTGCGATATACTGGTCGCAGTTTGTGCCAAATGTCGAGTCTGCAGTCCATCCGGGAGCACTACCTATAACCGGAGTTTCTGCCATGAGCTTTGCATCTCTCATTGAGTCATCTTCTGTAAAGATCTCCTGATCGATAAGACCTTCTGCATATGCGTCATGCATGGCCTTTACCGCTTCCTTGTATTCATCTGAGGTCGGGATAAATACCGGCTCGCCGTTTTTGATAGTCATATTGTAGGTATTGTCAGCACCTACTGTTGTGCCAAAGGGCAGTCCAAAGAACATTACAGGATCGGCATATCCTCTTCCGTAAGGGATCTCATCATTCGGATCACCGTTTCCATTTGCGTCTTCACTCTTGAACTTTCTTAAGACTTCCAGATATTCGCTATAGGTCTCAGGTACCTTAAGTCCAAGATTATCAAGCCATGTCTTGTTGATAAACATCTGGTTTGCAATGATCGGACGGCAGGGCTTTTTTGCAGGAAGTCCATAAATATGTCCATCACTTGAGTACGCCAGCGCTTTCATTGTCGGATCTGACTTTATAACCTTGCTGAAATTCGGCATATATTTGTCGATATAGTCATCCAGGGCGATAAAGGAGCTTAAGTTCGACATGATATCGGATTCTGTGAAGCAGATCGAACCTAAAAATGCATCCGGAAGATCATTTCCAGCCATCATTACTGACTTCTTATCAGTCCAGTCCGAGTTGAGGATAGTATTCCATTTAACGCTTATCCCCTTTTCCTTGGCAGCCGCATCGGGAAACCCGGTGTGGTAATCTTCCCCCCAGTCAGACCAGCGCACTGTCGCTACTTCATAGCTTCCATCACTGTCTGCTGCCTGAGCTTCTGTCGCTGCATTTTTACCGTCTCCGGCGGAGCTGCCGCAGGCACTCAGTGTGCCTGCTGTCATTGTGGCTGCCATAAGTAAAGCAACTATTTTCTTGTATCTCATCATCTTTCCTCCTCTATATAAGTAACGTTATAGTTTTTATTCTTTTACTGCTCCGAGCATTACACCCTGATTAAAGTATTTCTGCAGGAACGGGTACATACACATGATAGGCAGAGTAGATATCACTATGGATGCGTAGCGCATCATATCAGAAAGCTGCCTGAGCTCCTGCGCCATCGACCCTGTTGCAGCACCGAGAAGTGACTGATTTGTTATCAGTATCCTTCTAAGCAGCAGCTGGAGAGGGATCAGCGACTCGTTATCGATATATATGAGTGCATTGAACCACTGATTCCATATCCCTACTGCTGTCCACAGAGCGATGACTGCGATCACAGCTTTGGACAAGGGTATCACAAACTGAAAGAAATATCTGAAAGTACCGCAGCCATCGATCTGTGCCGCTTCCCAAAGGGAATCCGGCAAATTGTTTTTGAAAAAGGTCCGAGCCACTATAATGTTGTAGGTTGATACTGCAAAAGGAATAACCATTACCCAAAAGCTGTCATACAGCCCGAACTTTCTCACTACAAAATACGTCGGAATAAGTCCTCCGCTCACAAACATAGGTATCAGATAAAATATATTGATTATCTTTCTTCCATAAAGGTCTTTTCTTGATAAGGCATAGCCTGCAGGAAGATTTACCGCAAGTCCTACGATCGTACCTGTTATAGTATAAAGGATCGTATTACCGTAACTTCTCCATATCGCTTCCTGCTTGAAAAGTTCTTTATATCCGTCAAAATTTAATGCCTTTGGTATAAGCCATACTTTTCCACTCACAACATCTGCAGGATCACTAAAGGATGCGATCACTACAAACCAGAGCGGATAAAGAGTTACTAATATCATGATCAAGGCTATAACATACAGAAGTATACGAACAACCCTGTCCTGATCTATTCTCTTTTTCCTGATCACAACGCCCTCCTATCCTAAAACAGACTGCTTTCTGTGAGTTTCTTTGAGATAAAGTTCACAAGGAGCAGTATTACCACATTTACCACAGTATTGAATAGACCGATCGCCGTTGAAAGACTGTACTGCATGCTCTGCAGACCGATCTTGTACACATAAGTGGAAATGATCTCACTCGCCATGATATTCTGCACATTCTGAAGCAGGAACACTTTTTCAAATCCTATACCGAGGATATTTCCAACTCTCATTATGAGCAGTATCATTGCTGTCGGCATTATAAGAGGCAGATCGATATATCTGATCTTTTGAAGAGTTGTCGCGCCATCCATTGTCGCTGCTTCGTAGTAGCTGGGATCGATACCTGCAAGTGCTGCCAGATAGATGATGCTGTCCCATCCGAGATGCTGCCAGATATCACTCCATACATATACATGACCAAATGCAGCAGGATCTGCCATCAGATTTGGAAACTCTCCGGCTCCTCCAAGAAACCTGTATATGTTTGCAAACAGTCCTGAACTCGGAGACAAAAAGATCAATACGAGTCCGCACATGACCATTGTTGAAATAAAATGCGGCAGATAGGTTATTACCTGAAAGGTCTTTTTGAATTTTCCATTTCTCAGCTGATTGCACATAAGTGCAAGGAGTATCGGGAGCGGAAATCCTGCTGCGATACTGTAACAGCTGAGCTTCAGCGTATTTAACAGGGTTACCTTAAACTGATACGAATTAAAAAACTGTACAAAATGCTTAATTCCGACGAAAGGGCTTCCGAAGATCCCTTTACTCGGTGTGAAGTCCTGAAATGCCATCACCAGACCGCCAAGCGGCAGATATGCGAAACATAACAGTAATAACGCCGAAGGAAGAAGCAGCATATACAGCGATGCGCTTTTCTTTATTTCAAGCATCCTTCTTTTACTTCTCATATACTTTCATCATAACCTCCTTAATCACGATTTCGTTCGATGTGCATATACTAATACACCATGATGTTCGTTTATAGCACAATTCAGCACCTAAAATTTCACTATTCCGAAAAGGCGCTTTCACGTACTATACACTAGCATTATGCAGTCATTATTTTTCACAATCCGGACATTTGATAGTAATATGTATTCTAAATAAGGCTGGTATTGTATGATGACAAGGGTTCCACATAAAAATACCGATTGTGCTTGCACCTCAGCGCGGCATAGGAACCACCATCAGTAAAGGATCTAAATTTATGGAAAGAAAAAATTATTCTCTTATCAGCGCTCTGCGCGGTCTGATAGTTTTAATTTTTATAATGATGCTTCTAAACTTTACTTATTGTATTTTTTCTTTGATACAAATAAGAGAACGAAATTATAATGCAGCCGAGTACAGCCTTATAAATATAGCTGCATCACAAAGGAAACGACTCGATGCCATCGAGCGCTTTACAGAATGGGCGATCCTTAAGGAACCTGATGTACGAACGATCTCATCTGACCCGCATATCGGGAGTCATCTGGTACCGCTTAGAAACATTCGTGATCTTATAAAGGAGAGAGCAGGTTCTTTAGGAGAAACTACTGCTTTTTTTCTTCATGTAAAAAACGGTGATCATTTTTATAGTCTGTCAACCGTACAAACGGACTATGAAGAATACGTCCGGATCGAAGATATGCTGCGTATG
>CAMVTN010000073.1 GCA_947170415.1 uncultured Lachnospiraceae bacterium
TGTGACTGGAGTTCAGACGTGTGCTCTTCCGATCTGATAATGAACGCATTGAGCACAGGATGGCGGGATTTTTATCCGGAGAGAAATGTGTTAAGCGTGAAAAATTGGTGAGATTTGGGTATATTACGCTGTCGGTGGCTCAATATAATCCCCTGTTAGAAATGGGAGAAGAGATAAAGGCCCATGAATTTCATTACTGGGACAGCACTGATAACGGAGACCTCATGAAAGCTGACAAGCCCTCGGGAAAGCGGAGCTGGGAGTGTATCCGCCGGATAAATAATACGTTTTGCGGCTTTCCACACATTTTTTACAGGTCAAATCCAAGGTTCGCTGAGCGGTTTGTAAATTTATGCAGAGAGAACGGAGCGAACAAATGAAAACAGCAATACAGGCATATATAATCGCATTTTCAATGTACAGCAAGATCCCGATGCCGAGAGTCAAATGGGATGAAAAGGGAATGAAGTACGCCATGTGCTTTTTTCCGCTTATCGGAGCAGTTGAAGGACTGATATTTTATCTTGCGGGCACATTTTTAGTGAATAAGCATGTGTCGAATTTACTTCTCGGATGCATCATGGCAGTGATCCCGATATTGATCACAGGTGGGATACACATGGACGGATTTCTCGATACCATGGACGGGATAAATTCCTATGCGGATAAAGAAAAGCGCCTTGAGATACTAAAAGATTCTAATTCCGGAGCATTTGCCATAATCGGCGGTCTTGTGTATTTCGTGCTTTATGTCGGTTTTTTAAGTGAGATTTCGGTATCCATGCTGCCGATGATCGCACTGAACTTCATCTTTTCCAGAGCTTTAAGCGGTCTCGCTGTGTCGGTTTTTCCGAATGCAAGGAAAAAAGGTCTCTTAAATACTTTTAGCGAAGCGTCTGAAAAAGCGGCGGTGATCCTGTCCGATATGATATATGCGGTCGCGGTGATCGTGATAGCGGCAGAGATTTCGTTTTCTGGCGCAATAGTGATGTTCATTGCAGGAACGGTGACATTTGCATATCACTATTGGAACTGCATGCACAATTTTGGCGGGATCACAGGCGATCTCGCAGGATACTTTTTGCAGATAAATGAACTGTCTGTGGTTATAGGATTGGTTGGACTGAAATATCTGGGATAGTTAAAAGCATTATTGGTGATATTAGTAAGGATATATAAATGACAAAGAAACACGGTGGAGATATCTACTCCTATAAAGAAAAAATACTGGATTTCTCCACAAATATAAATCCCTTGGGAGTTCATCAAAAGGTGGTTGAGGCTGCACGCGAGGCACTTTCGGAAGTGGAGAATTATCCTGATACAGAGTGCAGGAGACTTCGTGCGGCACTTTCAAAAAAGCATGGTGTTTCGTCAAAAAACATCGTATGCGGAAATGGTGCGGCAGAGATCATATTTAACGTATCTGCTGCGTTAAAACCGAAAAAGGTGCTGCTGCTGTCACCGACTTTTTCTGAATATGAGCAGGCGATAGACGTTATCGGAGCGGAAAAAAAGTATTATGACCTGTCACCGGAAGATGGGTTTCTGATAAAAGAAGACATCCTGAACTCTATAGACAGCACCGTGGATATGGTATTTATCTGCAATCCGAATAATCCTACAGGCAGACTTATTGATAGAGATTTATTAATCAGGATCGCGGATAAATGTGTTGAAAGTGATGTCTTTCTTGTCGCTGATGAGTGCTTTCTTGATTTTACGGATGGATATGATAATGCTTCACTTATACCCTATCTGCAAAAATATGAACATAACCTGATAGTGTTAAGGGCATTTACAAAGATGTATGCGATCCCGGGACTTCGTCTGGGGTATGGACTTTGTGGAGACGCAGGATTACATGAAAAGATCCGGGAAATACGCCAGCCCTGGAGTGTATCTGTCGTTTCGGAAGCGGCTGGTACAGCTGCTTGTGGATTGGAAAATATAGAGAAAGAAACCCGTGATTTTGTAAGGGGTGAAAGAAAAAGAATGATGGAATCGATCCGGGAGATTTCGCCGGATAAGATTTCTGTTTTTGACAGCGATGCAAATTATATTTTATTCAGGGCAGCGGCTGTTGAGGGTAAGAATCTGGATGAGCTTTTGCTAAAGAAAAGCATCATGATAAGAAATTGTGGAAATTATCGCGGTTTACATAATGATTATTTTAGGATCGCAGTGAAAAAAGCAGACGAAAATGACCGTTTGATCAAAGCATTAAAGGAAATATACGAGGAAAATAATGGCTAAAAAGATCATGGTGCAGGGAACTATGTCAAATGCAGGAAAAAGCCTGCTGGCGGCAGGCCTCTGCCGTATTTTTAAGCAGGATGGGTTTAGGGTCGCGCCATTTAAGTCTCAGAATATGGCATTAAATTCATATATCACGTCAAATGGTCTGGAGATGGGACGCGCGCAGGTAATGCAGGCGGAAGCCGCGGGGATAGAACCGGATGTGGCGATGAACCCGATCCTCTTAAAGCCCACAAATGATACCGGTTCACAGGTGATAGTAAAGGGCGAAGTCATCGGAACGATGTCGGCGGTTGATTATTATAAACATAAAAAGGAATTTGTGCCGGACATTATGAGTGCTTTTAATAAGCTGGATGCGGAATATGACATCATTGTGCTTGAGGGCGCAGGCAGTCCTGCGGAGATAAACCTAAAGGCGGATGACATAGTAAATATGGGCATGGCAAAGATGGCTCATGCGCCTGTACTTCTCGTGGGCGACATTGACAGAGGTGGTGTATTTGCGCAGCTCATAGGAACAATGATGCTTCTGGAAGAAGATGAGAAAAAGTACGTAAAGGGGCTTGTTATCAATAAATTCCGTGGAGATAAGAGCATTCTCGAACCGGGACTTAAGATGCTGGAAGACAAGGCACATGTACCGGTTGCCGGTGTAGTGCCTTATGTAAAGCTTGATATAGACGATGAAGACAGCCTCACAGAGCGGTTTAAGAAAAAAGGAACGGTCGGAGCCGTAGACATTGCGGTGATCAGAACCCCCAGAATTTCCAACTTTACGGATTTCAATGCGCTTGAATGTATCGATGATGTAAGTGTCAGATATGTGGACAGGGTGTCGGATATAGGAAATCCCGATATCATCATGCTTCCCGGCACAAAGAATACTATAGGGGATCTGCTGTGGCTGCGTGAAAACGGACTTGAGGCCAGGATAAAACAGCACGCGGCAGCGGGAAAGATCGTTTTTGGTATATGCGGCGGCTATCAGATGCTTGGAGAAAAAATCGTTGATACAAGCGGAGTAGAGTATCAGGGCGAGGTTGCCGGAATCGGTCTGCTTCCGGTCAGTACGATTTTTGAAGAAGAAAAGACACGTACAAGGGTCAGTGGAGTATGTAAAAATGTCACCGGTATACTCAGTTGTCTGAACGATATACAATTTGAAGGCTATGAGATCCACATGGGAGCTTCTGAACTTCAAGGCAGTGGTCAGCCCATGAATGAACTGACTGTTAACGAAGACAGCTCACGAAAGAACGATGGAGCATGCGCCGGAAATGTCTATGGCACCTACGTTCATGGAATCTTCGACAGCGAAAACGTGGCATCTGCAATGATAAGCGCCGTAATGGAAAGCAAAGGCCTCGACAGCACCAATGTAAAAAGCTTCAACATGAAAGAATACAAAGAGCACCAGTACGACCTGCTTGCAGACGCAGTCAGAGCCAATCTGGATATGGACATGGTGTACAGAATCCTTGAGGAAGGAATTTGATCATCCTTTCCTGGAGCGCGCACGAACCACCGAGAAAACCTTGAAAGGCAATAAATAACAATGGAAGAAGAATTACAAAAAATTCTAAATAACATAACAGAAATAGACTCCCAAACTATTGAGTTCAGCAAAAAACACTGGCTCGCAGTCACAAAACCGCTTTTCAGTCTCGGAAAGCTCGAAACTGTCATAACACAGATTGCAGGAATCCGGGGACGAGACAACTATTCACTATCAAAAAAGGCGCTCGTCATCATGTGTGCTGATAACGGAGTAGTTGCAGAAGGAGTCACCCAGTCAAAACAGCACATGACCGCTGTTGTAAGCAGCAATTTTTTGTCCGGTGATACCAGTGTGTGTTATATGGCGAAAAGAGCCGGATGCGATATCTTTCCGGTGGATATAGGAATCGCGGAAGATGTCCCGGGGCTAACGGATAAAACGATAAAGATCGCTCATGGAACCCGAAATATGGCGAAAGAGCCGGCGATGACAAGAGAAGAAACGATCCGCGCCATACTTCTCGGTATAGAAAAAGTAAAAGAGCTAAATGAAAAAGGCTATGACATTATCGCAACAGGTGAAATGGGGATCGGAAATACCACGACCAGCAGTGCAGTAACGGCAGTACTCCTTAATAAACCCGTAGAAGAGGTAACAGGACGCGGTGCAGGACTCACAAGTGAGGGTCTGCAGAGAAAAATAGATGTAATAAAAAAGGCAATAGAAACAACTAAGCCTAATAGAAACGATCCTATAGATGTTTTGTTAAAAGTCGGCGGACTGGATATTGCAGGTCTCGCAGGAGTATTCCTTGGAGGTGCGGTATATCGTATACCAATAGTTATTGATGGCTTCATTTCTGCGATAAGTGCGATCGCTGCATGCAGGATATGCCCGGAGGCACGGGACTTTATACTGGCATCCCATGTGTCAAAGGAGCCTGCGGCGAGGATGCTTCTTGATGAACTGCAGCTTTCACCGATGGTCACGGCAGATATGTGCTGCGGAGAAGGAACAGGTGCTATGACGCTTTTTCCGCTTCTCGATATGGCACTTGATGTGTACCAAAATCTGGCAACCTGGGATAACTGGAACGGTGATGAGACCTATGAGGTTTTGAAATAGATATGGAAATGACAGTCCTTGTATTTTCGGGAACAAGTGATGGGCGTGAGATAGCGTCATTTTTGAGTAAAAATCATATAAAGACCGGAGTAAGCGTCGCTACAGAGTACGGCGAAATGGTAATGGATGAGACGTTTCTGCCGGATGTAACGGTATATACCGGACGGCTCGAAACAGAGGAGATGGAGAAACTCATCCGGGATTACACGTTGGTAGTGGATGCAACGCACCCCTATGCTGTCAATGTGACAAAAAATATCATAGAAGCCTGCAAAAAAACAGGAACAGAATATATACGTTTGCTCCGGGCTGATACACAGGACAGTGATTCGGCTTATGATATGACGGCAGGAAGTGTTAGGGAAGCAGCGGAATATCTGGCAGAAAACGCAGCCGGACGTATTTTTGTGTCAACAGGAAGTAAAGAACTACAGGAATATACGATAATTCCTGACTATAAAAATCGATTGATCGCTCGGGTACTTCCAACGGAAGATGCGCGGATAAAGTGCGAAAAACTGGGTATACGGCATGCAATATATGAGCTGGGGCCTTTTTCCTATGAACAGAATAAAGAGGCCTTTCAAAATAACAGTACAGACTGGCTTGTGACAAAAAGTGCCGGACGAGCAGGCGGCTTTGAAGAAAAGATACAGGCTGCAAGAGATCTTGGAATGAAGATAATTGTCATTCGCAGACCATTGGAGGACGAAAAAGGTTACTCTATGGAAGAGGTGAAGCAGATACTCATGAATAGAATTGATTTATTTTAATGTACAAAATGTATACAATTTGAAACTTGATTTTTATTAACCTGTTGTGCGATAATATAGTGCCGACAGAACCAACGTCTAATTAAATAATGGTGTCAGGAAAAAACGGATTTTGACCTCAACATCATTTTAATGGAGCTTCTGTAATTTAAGGGGCTCCATTTTTATGTATAGGGATTTTATACATCAGTGGTTAATCAAAAGTTAGGAGGAAAGATGTCCCCGGTTGAGGGTACATCGGGTAAGTAAGATGAAAGAAAAGAAACTCGGACTTATGTCCCTCATTCTGATGATCTTTACATCAGTTTACGGATTCAACAATATTCCCAGATCCTATTATCTAATGGGATATGCGGCAATCCCCTGGTTTGTCGTTGCAGGAATATTGTTCTTTATACCATTTGCATTTATGGTAGCGGAATTCGGTTCAGCATTTCGTCATGAAACAGGTGGTATGTATTCATGGATGTGTAAATCGGTAGGTCCGAAATACGCATTCGTCGGTACATTTATGTGGTATACATCCTATGTATTATGGATGGTAAATGTATCTTCAGGTATCTGGGTACCTATATCAAACGTTATTTTTGGTGAAGATAATACATCTACATGGTCACTGTTTGGATCTGTTTTCCTGTCAGGATCAAGACTTCTCGGACTCATGGCAGTACTGTTCTTTATCGTTATCACATACTTTGACACAAAGGGTATTGATAAGATAAGCAAGGTAACATCTGTCGGCGGTTCTGCGGTACTTGTGATAAATATCATGGTAGTAGTTGGTTCTATCGTTATGATCATTGCCCGTCACGGTCAGCTTGAGCAGCCGTTCATGGGAATGGAATCTCTTAAAGTTCCGTTAAATGCAGCATATCAGGGAAGTCCAATAATGATCCTGTCATTCATCGTATATGCTCTTTTTGCATACGGCGGAATCGAGGCTGTTGGTGGTCTTGTAGATAAGACAGAAAATCCAAAGAAAAACTTCCCGAAGGGTATAGTTTCAGCAGCATTAGTTATCGTAGTAGGTTATGCGCTCCTCATCATGCTGGTAGGTTCATTCACAAACTACAGCGAGATCCTTGGTTCTGATAAGATCACACTTGGAAATGTTTCCTACGTTATCATGTCAAACTTTGCATCAGCATTTGGCAGAGCGTTTGGCGCATCAGAAGCTGCACAGGTTGCACTTGCTCATGGCTTTGCACGTGTTTATGCGCTTATCATGCTTCTGGCACTTATGGGAGCTATGTTTACACTTGTTTATTCTCCCTTAAAGCAGCTGATAGACGGAACACCGAAGGAACTCTGGCCCGGTAAGATGGGTGAGATCGCAGAGGATGGTATGCCGAAGAATGCAATGTGGATCCAGTGCGCGATCGTTTGTGTAATGGTTCTCCTGGTTTCTTTCGGCGGAGATACTATGCAGCAGTTCTTTGTGATCCTGACAGCAATGGTAAATGTAGGTATGACGATCCCGTATATGTTCATTTCCTTTGCGTTCCCGAAGTTCAAAAAGATGGACGGAATCGACAGGAGCTTTGTAGTATATAAATCTCAGAAATCAGCAAACTTCTGGGGATATGTCGTAACACTTACATTGCTTTTTGCAAATATATTTGCGATCATCCAGCCGGCCCTTGACGGTGACATCAAGACAACACTTTGGTCCTTAAGCGGTCCGGTGATCTTTGGTTCAGTAGCATGGATCATCTATACACGCTATGAAAACCGCGTAACATCCGGAAAAACAGAAAAAGAATCCGTAATGGAATAATAAAAATTATGTTAACCTCCCAAAAGTCAGGTGATATCACCCGACTTTCGGGAGGTTTTTTTATCATATATAATGATACTAACAGAGGCAAAATCTAAATAGTGGAGAGTCGCATGAAGATATACGGGAAGAAAAAAGCTGAAATTTCTATTGTGAAAAAATGTAAAGTATCAGAACTTCTTTCTGAAAATAATATATATATGCCTGCGCAGTGCGGTGGCAGAGGTGTGTGCGGAAAGTGCCGTATAAAAGTGAAGTCAGGAACTTTACCTATTACAGATGCTGATAGGAAATGCCTTTCAGAAAAAGAATTATCCGAAGGGATCAGGCTCGCCTGCATGGCAGAGGTTACGCCGGATAGAGATGCTCTGGAAATAGAAGTACAGTGGAATGACGAAGAAGATATCAGTGCTGTTGGAGGAGAAGAAAAGAGCAGTACTTTATCAGAAAATGCAGATCCAACGCATAAATATGGCATAGCAATAGACATCGGATCGACAACTCTGGCAGTAACACTGGTTGACATAACAAACAAGGCCGAAATTGATACATTATCATCCATAAATCATCAACGGAGTTTCGGAGCAGATGTGGTGAGCCGAATACAGGCATCAAACGACGGGCATGGCGCGGAACTGAGAAAGATCATCCAAAATGATCTTAATAGACTGATAGATTCGCTGACAGAAAAGTACCGTGTTCCGAAAGAAAACCTGACGAATATATCGGTTGCCGGAAATACCACTATGCAGCATCTTCTCATGGGCTATTCATGTGAGACATTGGGAGTGTACCCATTTGAAGCAGTTTCGCTAAAAAAAGAGGACTTTACAGCAGAGCGGGTATTAGATAGAGAAGACCTTGACACTGCGGTAGTCACAATACTTCCCGGAGTCACGACTTATGTAGGCGCAGACATAGTATCCGGTATGTATGCCTGCGGTATGCATAGCAGTGAAAAAACGGTGCTTCTCGTGGATCTCGGAACTAACGGCGAAATGGCTATCGGTGATAAGAACAGGATCCTCGTCACATCAACGGCAGCAGGGCCGGCATTTGAGGGAGGAAATATCTCCTGCGGAACAGGTAGTATCACCGGCGCGATATGCAATGTAGAGATTGATAAGGAAAGTAAAAAGCCTCGGGTCACGACCATAGGAAATGCTGAACCTGTTGGAATTTGTGGCACGGGAGTAATAGAAACAGCAGCAGAGCTTCTGAAAGCAGAAATACTTGATGATACTGGGATGCTGGATGAGGACTGGTTTGATGATGGATATGAACTCGCACCGGGAATCTCATTTACAGAAAAAGACATCAGAGAACTTCAGCTGGCGAAAAGTGCGGTACGTTCCGGAATGGAAGTCCTGATCGCGCGGTACGGTATAAAACCTGAAGAACTGGATGCGGTTTATATCGCTGGTGGATTCGGTCATTTCTTAAATATGGAGAAGGCAGCGGATATAGGACTGATACCGAGAGTATTTTTACAAAAGGTGAAAGCTGTTGGAAATACTTCTCTTAAAGGCGCGGTACTCGCGCTTACGGATGATAAAGCACTGCGTGAAATGCCACAGATCGCTAAAAACGCAGAAGAAATCTCACTGGCATCCGACACAATGTTTAGCGAACTATATATGGAATATATGATGTTTGATGATATAGTTCAGTCGTAAACGGAGCATTTACTGCGCCGTTTACGGTCAAGAATTTTGAACAGTAACGAATAAACAGCTATTAAACTGGTGAAAAAGAAGTTATGGAAGAAATAATTCTATATGAGGGGAAAAGCGCAGTTCCGGATCTGAAAACGACACTGGCGTTTATGCAGTGTACTGAGGATAATCCCATGTACACGGAGCTTTGCGGTATTTATAGAGAGCAGGAAGCAAAGATAAAAAGTATTATCCGTCCCAAGGGAGTTTTTACGAAGGGAAAGCTCAGAGTGCAGGGAGAAAATGATGATCTGGCGGTCGGACGGGACGTGATCTATTCCATGGCGACGCTTGGCTCTGAAATCGTGGATTACATACGTAAAAAATCAGAAGAAGACATGCTTGAGGGTATGATGGTGGATTTCATGGCAGACAGTGCACTTTTTTCCTTTGGAGAGGAATTGTCCGAAGAAATCCGGAAGTACAGTAAGGATAGAGGCTTCGGAATCCGAAGAGGATACGAACCGCCCAATCTCTTACCAATGGAAGCGCAGAGAAACGCCTGGGAAATCCTGAAAGCGGAGAAAAACCTCGGAATCACGATGACGGATGGTTTTATGCTAAGACCGATAAAATCAAACGGAACAATATACACCATATCAGACGATCCGGCGGAATTTAATGTGAAGCATGATTGCAAGAATTGCGATATGAAAAACTGTCCTATGAGGAAAAATAGATAAATTCATATTGACTTAGTAGGTTAAAACAGATATGATTTGTGCAACCGCTGTGATGTATCACAGCGACAAAGTGATGGGGTCATGATTTTATCGCACTGCCTGCATGGATCCTGTTAAACGATAGGCAGTGTGGGAGGGATGATTATGAGAAAAAGCACAGCGGCAGCAAAGATAACTGCACTTATACTGGCATCTGCACTTGGTATCACAGCGTGCGGAACATCAGCTAATAAGACAGAAACTGCACCGAGCACAGCAGCTACAGAAGCGGCAGCAACAGAGGCAGCAGCACCAGAGGCGGCTGCATCAGAAGCAGCAGGCGAGACCGCATCCACAGCAGCTGCAGAGACTGAGCCTGAGGCAAAGGAAATTGATAAGGCTGCATTTGATGCGATCCTTGCAAAGGGACCGGTAGCAGATGACGCTGATATCGAAGCAAGTGAGTGGGCAAAGAAGGTAAAGGAAGCAGGCAAGCTCAGAGTCGGTGCGGTTCGTACAGCACAGCTTTTCAGCCAGCTTGATGAGACAGATAATAAAATGCGTGGATTTGATGCAGGTCTTTTCCAGCTCCTGGCACGCTATGTCCTTGGTGATGAGAGCAAGTATGAGATCACACAGGTTGACTCTAGTACACGTGAGTCAGTGCTTACAAGTGATCAGGTAGACGCTGTATTTGCTACATATTCCATCACTGATTCCAGAAAAGAAGTAATTTCTTTTGCAGGTCCGTACTACACATCACGTCAGGCAGTGCTTGTAAAGGTAGATAACAGCGAGATCACAGGCGTAGACAGCCTTGCAGGAAAGATAGTAGCTACACAGACAGGTTCTACAGGCCCGTCCATCCTTGAGGAGTTTGCTCCGGAAGCTACAGTTCAGGAGTTCGAGACAGATCTCGAGGCACGTACCGCTCTTGAGCAGGGCAGAGTAGATGCTTATGTAACAGACTACACACTGATGCTCAACGCTCTTGTAAAGGAAGCTGATAAGTTCAAGATCGCAGGTGATGTATTCGGACCGGAAGATAACTATGGTATCGGACTTCCGAAGGATTCTGACGGTGTTGAGTTTGTAAATACATTCCTTAAGAAGATCGAGGAAGAGGGACTTTGGAGCGAGCTGTGGCAGGTAAGCCTTGGTGATCGTACAGGTATCTCTGAAGCACCGGAAACACCGGCAGTCGGCGAGTAATTTAATAGTATATAGCCAATGAAGACTGCACCGCGGATAGTTTACATAATGTTCGCGGTGCATTTTCGTCATCATAAAAACAGAGGTAGAAATTAATGTCAATCGGAGATCTTCTTTCCCAATATGGTGAGAAATATGTACAGGCGCTTCTCACTACCTGGCAGCTGACATTTTTGTCATTTGCGGGAGCGATGGTTATCGGTATTATCATAACTGTCATGAGAGCATGCCCTATAAAGCCCCTTAGGGCAGTGGGTGAATTTTATGTTCAGATATTCAGAAATATACCCGGAGCAGCACTTTTGATACTGCTGGTATATGCTCTACCTAATTTGAGTCTGATCCTTCCGTATTTTCAATGCGTGCTTATCGCAATCACGCTTATACCGGCATCTTTTGCATCAGAGTATCTGATGAGTGGTATAAATGCTATCGGAATCGGGCAGATAGAGGCTGCGAGATCTCTCGGAATGACATTTGCGACAATGATGAGAACTGTGGTCATACCGCAGGCGCTTCGTTTTTCGGTACTTCCACTTACAAATCTCTTGATAGCGACGATGCTTACTACATCACTCGCATCACAGGTTCCGCTAAATCCGATGGATCTCACAGGACTTGTTTCGTACATAAATACCCGTGTGGCAGGCGGAGTCACATCATTTCTGATTTCTGCGGTCATGTACTGCGG
>CAMVTN010000074.1 GCA_947170415.1 uncultured Lachnospiraceae bacterium
AAGATATCCATAAGCGGAAATAATATCACTTCGGCAGATTTTTCATCAAATACAGCGCTAACAGCGATAGATGCATCACATAATAAGCTTACGAGCATTAATGTATCAAAGTGTCCAGATCTCACAGCACTGAATGTGATGAATAATAAGCTGACTGCACTTGATATTTCAAATAATAAGAAGATCACGCAGTTTGCGTGCACCTTTAATGCGATATCATTGCTTGATTTCAGAGGAAATACTGTTATCGATCCCTTTGACAGCACAAAGTTTAATGTGGCATTTCAGAGCGGAGATCTGGTGATCCTCTGTGATCCGGGTTCAGCCATGGAAAAGTATTGCAAGATCTATGGAATTTCATATGCGTACTCAATGCTTCCGGCGCGTCCTACAGTATCAACAGCCAGTGAAAATCAGGTCGTAGTCGTAAAAGAAAAGGTCAATCTTGCGCCGATAATTGAGAAACTTGCGGGAGATAAGAAGATTACGAAGTATTCTGTTTCTCCGAAAGGTTTTGCCTCAATAAACAATAAGGGCGTTCTCAAGGGAAAGAAGGCAGGAGATGCAGTCATTACAGCATACACAGGCAGCGGCTCAAGCCGTACAGCAGTAGTCGAGTATCCGATAACTATCGCCAAGGCAGCGTTCTCTGAGAAAACGGTAGAGAGCGTATCCATGGGTGCAGTAATCTCCGCAGAGAGTTATATTACAGGCATAAAATATCGTCCTGATTCCTGGATGACGTCAAATAAAAATGTAGCAGAAATCGATGCCGCAACAGGTCAGATAACAGTAAAGGGAAGAGGAACCACAAAGATCACAGCGCTTTACGGCTCAGGAAAAAACGCAGCACGCATAACCTTTAAGCTCAAAGCGATCATCCCGGCACTCAATAAGACAAAGCTCTATCTCAAAGCCGGCAAAAACGTCCAGCTTAAACTCAAGAAAACAAAGAAGACGCCGGTCTGGGTATCCACAGACACATCCGTAGTCACAGTAGGAAGCACCACTGGTCAGATAACAGGCATAAGCCACGGAACAGCCAAAGTCATAGCATACCTGGACTACGGCACGCCCGAGCAGACCGAATATACCTGCAAGGTAACTGTGGTTAACTAATATTTTGAATAAGAGTTAACAGAGGAAGTTTTAGAATTGCGAGAGCTTCATTAGAAGCTAAGCAATTAGTAATGTGAAATAATATGATACACAGCCCCGCACAGGGGCGGTATCATACAAAGCGAGCAATTAGGAAGCGGAGGAGAGAAGCGCGAGCATAGCTCAGGTGCGAGAGGTACTGTCTGAGGGCACTTTGAGCTCCGCGCGGAGCGCATAGGAGCAAAGTGCCCGAGTTACCGAAGCACCTGAGAATAGGCGGCGCAGCGCTTCCGACGGAGCGACGGCGAGTGTGTATGATACCGTCACTGTACGGGGCGTCAAATATCATGCAAATATACACGTTAAATCACAAAAACCAGTTGCATAATCTCGGCTGGACGAGTATAATAACATCTGTTGCTAAGCCACTATGGCTCAGTTGGTAGAGCAACGCATTCGTAATGCGTGGGTCGCCGGTTCGAGTCCGGCTAGTGGCTTAAAATAAAAGGCGGGAGCAGTTGCTCCCGCCTTTTTCATTACCTTTTGTGATGTAGAAGACCTAAATTATCGGTTGAACTAAGATTGATCCTCCGGCGTGTATCCTTGTCCGGAAGGACATTCATCATAGCTTTGATAAAAACAGCAAGAGTAGCTGCTTCGATAATAAACCCAATAATAAGAATACCTGTACTCATATATCCTTCCTCCTCATCTCTACAACGACTCCCTTTTTGATACTTACATTATGCAACAGATGATGTAAAACAGGTGTTAAGATAGAGTACATGGTATAAAGATTATGTAAAGACCGGTTAAAGCCTGTTCATGCGATATCCGATGCCTACGTGCGTCTGGATATATTCAGGCTTGGATGGGTCTTTTTCAATTTTCTTGCGAAGAGACACCATAAAAACCCGTAGAGTAGCCACATCGCTCTCAAGAGAATTACCCCAGATCCTGTCGGTGATATAAGTGTGAGTCAGAACCTTGCCTACATTTCCGGCGAGGAGGCATAAAAGCTTGTATTCGATAGGAGTAAGCTGCAATTCACGGTCATCGATAAAAGCGCAGTTAGACGAATAATCTATCCTGAGGCTGCCGTTTGTAAATATGGCTGAAGCTTCATCATTATGAGGTGTAGTCGCTATACGTCTCTGAGCTACACGTATGCGCGCCAGAAGCTCATTAACAGAAAAAGGCTTAGTCAGGTAATCATCAGCACCTGCGTCCAGCGCATCGATCTTATCCGAGTCCTCGCTGCGGGCACTGACAACAATGATCGGCATCTGGCTCCAGCTGCGTATTGTATTGATGATCTGCATTCCGTCTGTATCCGGAAGACCCAGATCTAAAAGCAGTATGTCCGGAGGGTTTGAGGTAAGTTCGAGCTCAGCCTCATTTCCCGTGGAAGCAGTGTGATAGGTGTAACCATTTGCGCGTAATGTAGTTGCCATAAGCTTACGTATCGGAGGATCATCCTCAACGATCAATATCCTGCATTCGCTGTTGTTCATTGATCTCTATCTCCCTGACTGGAATTGAAAATGTCATGACTGTACCGTGCGGATCGTTGTCTGATGCGCGTATCGAGCCCTGATGAGCCTTTATGATCGACTGGCAGAGAGCCAGGCCGATACCGATACTGCGACGGCTGTCGGCGATTTTCTTGTTTCCATTATAAAACATTTCAAAGATGTGTGGTTTATCTTCGGCGGAAATTCCGGGACCATTATCGGCAATCCGTATAAATGCCGTGTTTTTCTTTTTCCAGGACGAAATCGTGATAGTAGAGCCCGGAGGAGTGTATTTAATGGCATTATTAACGATATTAATGATCACCTGAACGATCAGATGGACGTCGATCTGTACCAGAATAATATCTTTTGCCGGCTGAACCGTGATCTTATAGTCCTTGCTTCTCCGGTCTATGTGATGCAGAGCTTCGGTTATCACATCGTCCAGCAGCTCTGTAGTGAGGCGGAGGTTCATGTGTCCGTCCTCGACACGGCTGATGGCGAGGATATTTTCGACAAGGTTATCAAGCCACACAGAATCGTCGTAAATATCCAGATACATCTGATTTCGGGCCTTTTGGTCAAAGTTATCACCTGATTGCAGGAGATTGCTTGCATTTCCGGAAATTGATGTGAGCGGAGTTCTCAGGTCGTGCGAAATAGAACGCAGCAGATTCGCTCGGAACTGCTCATTCTTCACCTTCAGTTTTTCTTCTTCTTTTTCAACGGTGATCCGCATATTTTCCAGCATAAGCGCGGATTCTTCCAGTACAGACACAAGCATATCATTATTGTCCTGCGTGAGCCTGGTATTACCGACGATCACGCCCAAAACGCCATAAGTGTTGTCGTTTATGGACACAGGGAAGTAGTGTCCATAGGCACCGGGATAAACCTCGGTCTCTGCGCCGGATTCCTTTCTGGTGCGGTAGGTCCACTGAACGGCTTCCTGTTCCAGAGGAGTGTGGAATTCGCTTTCAGAAGATGCAGGATAGCAGTAGGTCATGACATTTCTGTTTTCAAAAAGGACAAACATTACTTCACGGTCCAGGAGCTTGTGAAGCTGACTTCCTGTCAGAGCAGCAACTTCTTTGCGATCACGGGCCCTGTTAAGTAAGCGGCTCGTGTCCAGCAGCACCTGAGTGCGGGCAGAAGAACGCGCTTCCGCTTTGGCAGTGTTTTTTAAGCGCTCGGTCAGTGTACCTCCCACAAAGGACACGGCGAACATAACTATAAAAGTGATCGGATAGTCGGGGTCGTAAGCCAGAAGGGTGTACTTCGGGTTGATAAAAAAGAAGTTGTACACGATGACGCTTGCGAAGGACATAAGAAGGTTATTTATCCTGGCGGATGCCACAAGGGCAGAGATCAGCACGCCAAGGATATATAACGCCATGATGGTAGCTACCGAAAAGTCGGCGAGTCTGAAAAGAAATCCTGCAAAAGTCTCTATTGTAAGGATACTGATGCTTATGAGGATTCCCATTAAAATTGGCGGAATTTTAATTTCAAATTCTTGAATCTTTATCATTTTCCAGAATGATTACCTCTCCAGTGTTTTTTGAACGAGCTTTTCTTTTCCGAGTACCAGAAGCGTTTCATCGCCGTTAAGGACTGTGTCCGGCAATATCTGCATATTCAGTTTGCCGTTTCGGCGGACTGCCAGGATGTTTATCTGGTATTTTTTACGGATATCCAGCTCGCTGATGGTGCGTCCTATCCAAGAAGCGGGCATCTGTATCTCCATAACGGCATAGCCTTCTCCCATGGAGAAATAGTCAAGGATCAGATCGGAACTATAGCGGTCTGCTGACCATTCCGCTACCTGCTTTTCGGGATAAACTACCTGATCTGCGCCGTTACGCAGCAAAAACTTTGCGTGGACATCACGGCTTGCTCTGGATATGACTTTCTTTGCACCGAGCTCTTTTAAGAGTGATGTTGTTTCGAGAGAACTCTGAAAATCGTCACCGATAGCGACAAAGCACAGATCATAGTCAGATACACCGAGGGACTGGATAAAGTCGGCTCTGGTGCTGTCACCTATGAGCACATTTGTGACATAAGGGGTTATTTCCTGGACCCGTCTCTCATTTATATCGACAGCCATGATCTGATGACCAAGTTCATGGAGACGTTTTGCGCAGTGGCGGCCAAATCTTCCAAGGCCGATCAATAATACGGTTTTCATAAGGTTAATACTCCTTTGTTTAATGTATCAAAAATTTGTACATATTTACCCGACTGCAATATCTTCGTGCGGGTACTTAGAAACATCGTATCTGGTTCCTACAGCGGCATATATGATCGTCAGACCTCCCACACGCCCAAAGAACATCAGCATGATGAGTATAAAGCGTGATACAAGGCTGAGACTCGGTGTGATACCGAGAGTCAGACCTACGGTTGCCAAAGCGGAAGCGGTTTCAAACATGCAGGGCAGTATCGGCAGGTTTTCTATACAGCTGATAATCATTGCTGACGACAGAAAAAGCGCGATGTACATCAGAAAGATGGCAGCGGCTTTTCTTATGATCGTTTCCGAGATGCTCCTTTGGAACAGGTTTGTGGAGCTTCTGTGGCGAAATACGCCTATACATGCAGCAAAAAGTACGGCGAATGTCGTTACTTTCATACCGCCGGCGGTTGAACCTGACGAGCCACCGATCAGCATTAGAAGTATCATCATCATCTTTGCCGTATCGCTTAGAGTCGTGAGGTCTGTCGTGTTGAATCCGGCAGTACGTGTGGTCACGGACTGAAACAGTGAAGCGAGCACACGGTTTCCTGCAGGCAGATTGGCATATTCGTGAAAATAGAAAAAAACTGCCGGTAAAAATATCAGTATGAGTGTCACTGTAAGTACGATCTTTGACTGGAGACGATATCTGTTTATGTACAGGTGATGCTTATGTATATCGTCCCAGGTCAGGAAACCTATGCCGCCTGTGACGATAAGGAGCATGATCACGATGTTTACTACAGGTTCTGCAGCAAATCCGGTCAGGGACACGAATGGCGCATTTTTTGTACCTGTCAGGTCAAAGCCTGCATTGCAGAAAGCCGAGACAGAGTGGAAGAGTGAGATGAATACTGCTCGTTTATTGCCGTATGCAATGCGATAGACCGGATACATAAGTGAAGCACCTAATAGTTCGGCAGCGACTGTTACACGTATGATAAATAATGTAAGCCGTACTACACCTCCGAGCTGTGCCGCGGACATAGATTCCTGCAGTACGCTTCGCTGCATGAGGTCGATACGACGCCCTGAGAACATTGTGATCGAGACTGCTGTGGTCACGACGCCCAGGCCGCCGATCTGTATCAGTCCTAAGATGATGGCTTTTCCCCATACAGACCAGGTGCTGCCCGTGTCAGCGATAACAAGACCGGTCACACATACGGCAGAAGTGGCGGTGAAGATTGTATCCGAAAAGCTCGTAAAAGTTCCGCCGGCTGATGCAAACGGTAACATCAAAATAAGAGCTCCGAGGAGGATCACTCCCGCAAAACCCAGAAATATAATCCTAAAACCGGATATATGAAACTTAAATGGAAATGAAAACATACTTCTCCTTTCTACAACATATTTTTTCACATGTCGCATAAAGATAGTATTAAGATTGATGACCGATAACAAAAACCCCCGCAAGCAAGGCGCTTGCGGGGGAAATAAAAGGTGTATGTGTAGATAGGAGTGATTACAATAACAATTTCGATTACATGATAGCTTCTACGGTGTATTCCTTAACGGATTCATCGTAAGGGATAACATTTCCGGATACTTCCTGTCCGTTAACGATGAGCTTCTTTATGCCCTTCTCGGAACCGTTGGTCTTAACGGAAATATTGTAAGTAGCGTTACGATACTTTCTGGTGAGAGTGTAATCACCAAAATCAGCAGGTACGCAAGGGTTGATGGACAGTCCGTTGTGAGTCGGATAAACACCGAGGATGTACTGTGAGATGTTTACAAATGTCCATGCAGCTGTACCTGTAAGCCAGCTGTTCTTGCCCTGACCAAAGAATTTTGCATCTCTGCCGGCAACCATCTGGGAGTAAACGTAAGGCTCTGTGCAGTGAACATCGCTGATCTCTTCGATGTAAGCCGGGCAGGTCTTCTGATAGATCTCAAAAGCTCTGTCGCCGTGGCCGAGAACTGTTTCCGCGATAGAAACCCAGGGATTGTTGTGGCAGAAGATACCACCATTTTCTTTGTATCCCGGCGGATAGGAGCTAACTTCACCAAGCTCGAGGTGATACTTGGTATAAGCAGGCTGAAGGATCATGACACCATACTTGGTATCGAGTCTCTCTTTAACGCTCTTAAGAGCCTTCTCTGCGAGACCTTCCTTAACACCGATACCTGCGAGTACGCAGAAGCCCTGAGGCTCGATGAAGATCTGACCTTCTTCGCATTCTTTGGAACCAACTTTATTTGAATAAGCGTCATATGCTCTTACGAACCATTCGCCGTCCCAGCCTGACTCAAGAGTAGCGTCGTAAACCTTTTTAACCTCTGCGCGGGCTCTCTCAGCCTCAGCAGTATCGCCAAGAAGCTCTGCGAGCTGAGCGTACTCTTCGCCGTACTTAACAAACATACCTGCGATAAATACAGACTCTGCAACAGGACCCTCGGAAGGACCAAATGTCTGGAAGGATTCACCCGGATGCTCGGAGAAGCAGTTGAGGTTCAGGCAGTCATTCCAGTCAGCACGTCCGATAAGCGGCAGGCCGTGAGGTCCCTTATGAGAAGCGGTGAAGTTAAATGAACACTTCAGATGCTCCATAAGAGTTTTTGCAACGCTCATGTCATTATCAAAAGGAACCATTTCCTTAAGGATGGACAGATCGCCGGTCTCTCTTACGTATGCGCTTGTACCTGCGATGAGCCAGAGCGGATCATCGTTGAAGCCGGAACCGATATCGGAATTACCCTTCTTTGTAAGAGGCTGATACTGATGGTAAGCACTTCCGTCCTGGAACTGAGTAGAAGCAATGTCGATGATCCTCTGACGTGCTCTGTCCGGGATCAGATGTACGAAACCAAGGAGATCCTGACAGGAATCTCTGAATCCCATACCTCTGCCGATACCTGACTCGTAGTAGGAAGCAGATCTGGACATATTGAAAGTAACCATACACTGATACTGGTTCCAGATATTTACCATACGGTCTACCTTATCATTAGAAGATGAAACATGGTAGATTCCGAGGAGATCGTTCCAGTACGCGCCAAGTTCGTTAAATGCCTTGTCAACGCTTGCTTCTGTGCTGTACTTTTCGAGCATTTCAAAAGCAGGCTTCTTATTTATAACATTAGGAGCTTCCCACTTGTCATTCTCGTCGTTCTCGATATAGCCAAGAGTAAAGATAAAGGTCTTTGACTCATTAGGAGCAAGTTCGATATTGATCTGATGAGATGCGATAGGAGACCATCCGCTTGCAACAGAGTTGGTAGCCTTTCCTTCTTTAACTACATCCGGGCTGTCCGGTCCGTTGTATGCGCCGAGGAAAGCATCACGGCTTGTATCGAAACCGTCAACCTCGCTGTTTACACCGTATACGGCATAATGATTTCTACGCTCTCTGTACTCAGTTTTATGGAAGAGTACGGAACCGCCGCGTACAACCTCGACTTCACCGGTGCTCAAGTTACGCTGGAAGTTCTTCATATCATCATCTGCGTTCCAGAGACACCACTCTACATATGAGAAAAGAGAGATGCTTGCAGAAGAATCTTTCTTATTAGTAATGGTGATCTTGGATACTTCGCAGTTATCGTTCATAGGAACGAAAGTCAGGAGATCGGCCTCCACACCGTTTTTCTCTGACTTGAACTTGCTGTAACCGAGACCGTGACGGCACTCGTAGCTGTCGAGGGCTGTCTTAACAGGCTGCCAGCCGGGATTCCATACAGTGTTGTCACTATTATCCTTAATATAGAAATACTTTCCGTTATTATCGTAGGGTACATTATTGTATCTGTACCTGGTCAGTCTTAACAGCTTGGCATCTTTATAGAATGTATAACCGCCGCAGGTGTTAGAGATCAGAGAAAAGAATTCCTTATTACCGAGATAGTTGATCCACGGTAAAGGCGTCTTTGGTGTGGTGATGACGTATTCACGTGCACTATCATCGAAGAAACCGAATTTCATAGATACCTCCTAAAAACTTAAACGTTTAAGATGATTTTATAGGGGCATTATATATGTGAAACGTACATTATGCAATAGGCAAAATGAAAAAAACTAAATAAAGTAACCCGCATAAATGCTAAATTTATGGGTGGATGTACGGTACAAATATGTCAAAATATATATAGAAACTATATCAAACGAAAACGTTTAAGAAAATTATGCGCAAAAACACCTTAAATCAGATAAAGTGTACAAAAGGCACCCGATAATTTGTTGAAAACAAACAAAAACATTAAAGATGCACAAAAAAACGAAAAAAATACTTGAGCTTAAAGTAAAGGTGTTGTATATTTGAGTTACGAAAACGATTAAGTTAAATGAGCGAGAGAATTATGGCTAAGAAAACAGTATCTTTGAAAGACATATCAAAGGCTTGCGGCGTCTCTATTGCTACGGTATCAAAGGCTTTGAACGATCATAGCGATATCAGTGGCGAGACAAAAGAGCATGTACGAAAAGTTGCGGAAGAACTTGGTTACAGACCTAACGCAGCTGCCCAGGCACTAAAAACTAAAAGATCAAATAATATCGGAGTCCTCTTTGTTGATGAAGCAAACAGCGGACTGACGCATGATTACTTTTCTCATGTGCTTGACAGTTTCAAAACGACAGCTGAAAAGAACGGGTATGACATTACTTTTATAAACTCGAGCAAAAACAGGATAAATAATATGTCTTATTTATCACATGCTTTATATAGAGGTTTTGATGGAGTGGTGATCGCCTGTGTTGATTTCTATGACCCGCAGGTTTATGAACTTGTGAGCAGCAGTATCCCGGTTGTTACGATCGACCATTTGTTTAATAATTGTATGGCGATCCAATCTGACAATATTAAAGGAATACGCGACATAGTTACATATGTATATAATCAGGGTCATAGAAAGATAGCATATATACATGGTATAGAAAATACAGCTGTCACGCAGAGCAGATTGTCTTGCTTCTATAATACTTTGCAGGAACTTGATGTTTCAGTTCCGGATGAGTATGTAGCAGCTGCTCCGTACAGAGATACGGAAAAGACTTATGAACTGACTCAGCAGTTACTGGATCTTGATGATCCGCCGACATGCATCATTTATCCGGATGATTTTTCATCCTTTGGAGGAATGAACGCGATAAGAGAGAGAGGACTCAGGATTCCTGAAGACATCTCGATCGTCGGATACGATGGCATTGACATTGCGAGACAGATCAGTCCGAGACTCACAACAATAGTTCAGGACACAAAGATGATAGGGTCGCTCGCAGCCAATAAACTGATAGCTCTGATCAATAATCCAAAGGGAACACTGATAGAGCATATATCGATCGACGGTAAGCTTGATGAAGGCGAAACCGTAGCAAAGATTTAACTCGGCACCGCCGTTTTAAATAAAAACATTTTTGAGCAGAGATTCAAAACGAAAAGGGAGGCAAAAGTAGTTATGAGAAGAAAAGTGCTCGGATTATTACTGTCTACAGCAATGGTAGCAAGCGTGCTTTCAGCTTGCGGAAGCAAGGCAAGCAGCACAACAGGAACATCAGCTTCAGCAGGAACATCAGAGGCAGCAGGAGAGACATCTGATGAGGGTTCAGCTGCAGCTGCAGTTGACACATCAGCTGATGGAAAGGTTCTTAACATTTGCGCATGGAACGAGGAGTTTAAGTCTCGTCTTATCGACCATTATCCGGGATATGAGGAAGTAGATGGAACAACAGGTAAGATCGGTGATGTTACAGTAAAGTGGCTCATCACTCCTAACCAGGAAAATGCTTATCAGAACAGACTTGATGAACTTCTTTTTGCACAGGAAGATGCAGCAACAGATGAGAAGATCGATCTCTTCCTTGTAGAAGCTGATTATGCAGTTAAGTATACAGATACAGATTACACACTTCCTGTTACTGATCTTGGTGTTACAGCTGATGATATGAAGGATCAGTACAAGTACACTCAGGACGTTGTTACAGATTCAAACGGCGTTATCAAGGGTACTTCATGGCAGGGATGTCCTGGCGTTATGATCTACGACAGAGCGATCGCTAAGGAAGTATTCGGTTCCGATGATCCGGATGAAGTTCAGAAGAATTTCTCTGACTGGGGCAAGTTCAACGAGTCAGCAGCAAAGCTTAAGGATGCAGGATATCACGTAGTTTCTTCTCATGAGGATACTTTCCGTGTATATCAGAACAATGCAGCACTTCCCTGGGTTGATGAGAACAACAAGATCCAGGTAGATGAAAACCTCATTAAGTGGGTTGAGGACAGCAAGAATCTCGTAGATTCCGGTTACTGTGATACATATGCTCAGTGGTCTGATGACTGGACAAAGGGATTCTATCCTGAAGGAAAAGTATTCTCTTACTTCGGACCGGCTTGGCTTATCGACTTCTCAATGGCTAAGGATACAGAAGGTTCTATCGCACACGACGGCGGATGGGGCGCTATCCAGGGTCCTCAGGGCTTCTATTGGGGCGGTACATGGATCTGCGCAGCAGCAGGTACAGACAATGCAGGGCTTGTAGGCGATATC
>CAMVTN010000075.1 GCA_947170415.1 uncultured Lachnospiraceae bacterium
CCTAACAGCAGAGATAGGCATCACAGAGAAATCGCTTTGTGCAGAACCAAAGCTTTCTTCCTACGAGGAGCATGAGATACGTCTGCCGGACAGAAAAAGCGACTCAAATAAGGGAACATACGGAAAAGTGCTGCTTATCGCAGGTTCTCGTGATATCGCGGGGGCAGCGGTACTGGCGGCGAGAGCGGCGCTGAAAACAGGCTGCGGCATGGTGAGGGTGTTTACTCACGAAAATAACAGGACAGTTATTCAGAGCACTGTTCCGGAAGCGCTGGTTACCGTATGGAAAGAAAATGACAGTGACGAGACTAAGCGAGCGCTGGCAGATGCTATAAAGTGGAGTACTGCACTGGCAATAGGTCCGGGACTCGGAACGAGCGAGGATGCAGCAGAAATTCTTGAAACTGCTCTAAGTGAGTGTGTGGAACGTCCTGTAGTTCTTGATGCTGATGCGCTGAATATCATTTCTAAAAATAAAGAGCTGTTAAAAACAGGAGCTTCGGAGAAGGTCATAACACCTCATGTGGGTGAAATGAGCAGACTTACAGGACTATCAATCCCGGAAGTAAAAGATGATCTCATCGGAACAGCCGGATCATTTGCGGAGAAGCATGGTTTGACCTGTGTTCTCAAGGATTCAAGAACCGTAACTGCTTTGAAAGACGGTTCAGCAGTAATAAATCGAAACGGAAATAATGGCCTCGCTACAGCCGGTAGCGGCGATGTTCTGACGGGGATAATAGTATCTCTCATCGCACAGGGAGTGAGCCCTGAAAAGGCAGCATCCCTCGGAGTGGCTCTTCATGGAAAGGCAGGAGACAAAGGAGCAAAAGAATTTGGCTGCCACGGATTGCTTGCAAGTGATATAATAAATGCCATATGTTGAAACTTGGTGGTTGTTGACTAAAAAATGGAGCAAAGGCTCCGGAATGCGTGAGACATTTGAAAAAATACGAACGTGTGGCAGCGTACATTGATCTGGATGCAATTCATTTTAACCTTGAAAGCATGCATGAAGGACTGAAACCTGGGACAAAGATGCTGGCGGTGGTCAAGACAAACGGTTATGGCCACGGTGCTGTAGAGATAGCGAAAGAAGCGGAAAAACTTGATTATCTGTGGGGATACGCAGTGGCTACGGCCGAGGAAGCAATGGAGCTTAGGCATTTCAACATTAAAAAGCCCATTCTTATCCTCGGCTATACATTTCCTGAGACATATGCAGATCTTGTGAAAGAGGACATCCGCCCGGCGGTGTTCAGACCCGATCAGGCAGAGGCACTTTCAGCAGAGGCTGTAAAGCAGGGAAAAGAAATTCATATTCATCTGGCAGTAGATACAGCTATGAGCCGTATCGGAGTCAGACCGGATGAGAGTTCTGTTGAGCTTGTAAAAAAGATCAGTTCTCTTCCTAACGTTGATTGCGAGGGTATTTTTACTCATTTCGCAAACGCAGATATGCAGGGAGAAGATCCGACAGATACGCAGATAAAGAAATTTTCTGATTATATTGATCTTCTTAAAGAAAATGGCGTTGATTTCAAGATCCACCATTGTTCAAATTCTGCAGGTCTGATTTTGTATAAAAAAGCAAATATGGATATGGTCCGTGCGGGAATCACGCTTTACGGACTGCTTCCGAGCACTGACGTATCCTTTGACAGAGTACCTTTGCGCCCTGTACTTGAACTTAAAAGTCATATCGTTTATATTAAATACATTGAGCCTGGAGAGTCAGTGAGCTACGGAGGAACTTTTACTGCTGACGGTCGTATGCGTATAGCGACGATCCCGGTCGGTTACGGTGACGGTTATCCGAGATCTCTCTCAAATAAAGGCTGGGTACTGATCAGAGGTAAAAAGGCAAAAATACTCGGAAGAGTCTGCATGGATCAGTTTATGGTAGATATTTCCGATATTCCTGAGGCGGAAGAAGGCGATCAGGTAACACTGATAGGCCGTGACGGAGATGAAGAAATAACAGCGGAAGTTCTTGGAGATCTTTCGGGACGTTTCAACTATGAACTTGTCTGTGACCTTGGCAGACGCATCCCGCGTATCTTTTTGAAAAACGGCGAAGTGGCTTCGGTTACCGATTTTTTTGATCAGCATAATTAAAGCAGCGGTATATGTTATCACTAAAAAAACTATTCAAAAAAGAAAAACTGAATGAAGATCAGATCATTTCCATGGTGAATGAAGGTCATGAGAGTGGTGTCATTGAAGCGTCGGAAGCGGAGATGATCACCAAGATCCTGGACTTCGGAGATAAAGAAGCTCAGGATATCATGACACATCGTGAGAATATCATAGGTCTAGAAGACAGCCTTACGCTTAGTGAGACTGTCGATATTATGTTGGACGGAAATATTTCCCGCTATCCGGTGTACGAGGATAACGTGGACAATATAATCGGTATCCTGCATTTTAAGGATGCGATGAAAGCCAATGTTCATCAGGAAAATCGCCAAAAGACCTTAAGAGAGATAGATGGTCTCCTGATGGAAGCTCATTTTATCCCGGAGACACGTAAGATCGATTCTCTTTTCCGGACGATGCAGCAGAAAAAGATACACATGGTAGTCGTGGTCGATGAATACGGACAGGCTACAGGTATTGTCTGCATGGAAGATATTTTGGAAGAAATCGTCGGAAATATTCAGGATGAGCATGACAACGAGGAAACACAGATAAGGCTCCAGAGAGATGATACGTTTATCTGTGCAGGTCTTGCTTCTCTTGAAGAAGTAGGAGAAAAGCTTGGGATAGAGTTTCCGGATGACGGTTATGAGACCCTTAACGGCTTTATGACAGACAGATTAGGGCACGTGCCCAAGACAGGCGAAGACTTTGAGACAGAATTTGCAGGTTACAGATTCAGGATCGCCTATGTAAAGGGACGTGTGATCCAGTCTGTTAGATGCACCCGGCTTCCGAAAGAGGAGGCGGAGCCGGTTGACCCTGGACCCGGGGCACCCGGAACTCATTCAAAAAATTCAGAAAGAAAAAATCTGTAGATCAGATCGTTATAAGACTGATAGATACAGCTATGAAACAAAAGGAGATTTATTATGTCAGGACATTCAAAATTTGCAAACATCAAGCATAAGAAAGAGAAGAACGATGCTGCAAAGGGAAAGATTTTCACCATTATCGGTCGTGAGATCGCAGTTGCCGTAAAGGAAGGCGGTCCGGATCCGAGTAACAACTTTAAGCTTGCACAGGTTATCGCAAAGGCAAAGGCTTCCAATATGCCGAACGATACTATCGAGCGTGGTATCAAGAAGGCATCCGGTGAAGGCGCAAGCGTAAACTACGAGTACTGCACATATGAGGGTTATGGCCCTGCAGGTACAGCTATCATCGTAAACTGCCTGACAGATAATAAGAACCGTACAGCTGCAAATGTTCGTTCCGCATTCACAAAGGGAAGCGGAAACCTTGGAACACAGGGCTGCGTATCCTTCATGTTCGATGATAAGGGACAGATCATCGTAGATAAGGAAGAGTACGAGGGATCAGCAGATGACCTCATGATGACAGCTCTTGATGCAGGTGCTGATGATTTCAACGAAGAGGATGACAGCTTTGAGATCCTTACTTCTCCTGATGCATTTGAGGAAGTAGAGAAGGCTCTTAAGGAAGCAGGCGTTCCTATGGTTTCTGCAGAAGTTACAAAGATACCGCAGAACTATGTTGATGTAACAGATGAGGATTCTATCACAAAGATCCAGAGAATCCTTGATCTTCTTGATGAGGATGATGACGTTCAGGCTGTATACCACAACTGGAACGAGTAAGACTATATAAAAGCGATATGGAGGGGCCGGGATGTCTGAGAGACTTGAAAAGATCATACCGCAGCTTTTGACAAAGATTGATTTTAAAGAGGGTATGCGTAACTTTAAGAAAAAGTACTATGAGGACTTTTTCAATGAGTATCGCAATCGTACAGAAGAAGTTAATAAAGAGATCGTAGCTATGTATGATTCAGCTGATAAGGATGAAGAAATGCAGAGCGCTGCGCTTGCGCTGATCTCTTATGCGAAAAATGAATATGACAAGGCGGGCATGTTCAAGAAATCCACAAAGCTCATGGATATGCAGTGCATGATGGTTTTCTACGTGCTTCCGTCTCTTTTATCAAACGGACACCCGGATGATGACAGGATCTTTGCGGATACTGTTACCGGACAGTGGAGGGCTGCATTCCCTAAGTCACAGATCAGTGCAGCTCCCTACGAGGATATCTATAATGGATTCAGAACGACAATATTCGGATTCAATATAGAAAATATTTTTCAGAAAAATTAAAAAGTGCCGGTGTCAGACTCTTGTGACAGGGACCGGCATGTGGAGGATATACGTTAAACATGAACCTTTCTATGGAATATGAGGAGACTGAGATTCAGTCGGAACCGGAAAAAAAGGGCTTTTCAAGAAGGAGATCCCTTCCGGAAGATTTTGTCCTGCACAGAAATATGAGGACAGAATCCCGTATTTCTGAAATGGCGAAGAAAAAGCCGGTTGAGCTTGTAACAAAGGCAGAGGATGACTTTGATATAGATATACCGGCAGATGATGATTTTGATCTGAAGATTGATTTTGACAACTCACAAGACGCGGATACAGACTGGGATGATAGAGAGGTAATAAATGGCGCTTGAGGTAAAACTTGAGGTGTTTGAAGGACCGCTGGATCTGCTCCTTCACCTGATCGACAAGAATAAAGTTGATATATACGATATCCCGATCTCGCTTATAACACAGCAGTATCTTGAATATCTGGATACCATGCGTAAGGCGGATATGGACATCATGAGCGAATTTCTTGTCATGGCATCTACACTTCTCGATATTAAGTGCAAGATGCTGCTTCCGAAAGAAGTAAATGAGGAAGGTGAAGAAGTCGATCCGAGATCAGAACTTGTCCAGCAGCTTTTGGAGTACAAGATCTACAAATATATGTCCTATGAATTAAAGGACATGCAGCAGGATGCGGCACATTCGCTTTTTAAGCCTGCGACCATGCCGGAGGAACTGAAAAATGTAAAACCTCCGGTTGATTATGAAGTATTGCTCAACGGAACGACGCTTGCGGCTCTGAGCCGTATTTTTCATGAAACCATGAAACGTCAGGAAGACAAGATCGACCCTATAAGATCAAAGTTTGGAAAGATCGAAAAGGAAGAGATCAGTCTTGAGGATCGTACAGAAGAGATCCGTAAGTATGCGGAGAGCAGAACTTCATTCAGCTTTAGAGAACTCTTAACTGACAGTAAAGATAAATTAGCGATAATCGTTACATTCTTAAGCGTTTTGGAACTTATCAGACACGGGAACCTTAATGCAGAGCAGGACGGAGACGAGATCATCATCACAGTCAGAAAGGCGGCCTGACGAAATAAAAGGAATTGGAACAGAAGGAAAAGATGGAACAAAAGAAACTGAAATCAATTATAGAAGCGATACTTTTTACTCTGGGTTCGGCGGTTGAGATAAAGAAACTCGCCGAAGTTGCAGGTGTATCAATAAAAGAAGTGAATGATGCCGCAGCAGAACTGGAAAAGAAGTATGCAAAAGAGGACAGCGGTGTAATGCTGATCCATCTGGAAGATTCTCTGCAGCTTTGTACAAAGACGGAACTTTATGACTATCTCGTAAAGGTCGCAAATGCTCCGAGAACCTACCATCTTTCTGATTCGGTTTTGGAGACGCTTTCGATCGTTGCTTACAAGCAGCCTGTTACACGTCTGCAGATCGAGCACATCAGAGGCGTTAGTTCCAGTCATGCGGTTGATAAGCTCCTGGAGTACAATCTGATCCAGGAACTCGGCAGACTGGATGCTCCGGGACGACCGATCCTTTTTGGAACAACAGAAGAATTCTTAAGAGTCTTTGGCGTGCAGTCTCTCGAAGATCTGCCGCGCCTTAATCCGGAAAAGGTTGAGCGATTCCGCGAGCAGGCGGAGTACGAGGCTCTTTCCGAAAATACCGAAAACGGTGAAGGAAGCGAAGATAATCCGATCCCGGTTGGGGTATAAGCTATAAGGTAAATAAAAAGAAGTACAGAATATGCAAAGAAGCAAAAGCTGCATATTTTGTGCTTCTTTTTTCTTTAAACATAACATCTTTATTGTCGTGAATTCTTGCATAAAATCACGAAAGTACTATATAAAAAACATACATAATTACGGTCAAAGGAGCCAAGTGCTCTGTGTATACCTGATTGTATTATTAAAAATGACTAAAATACATGTAAAAACCTAAAAAATAGGGGCAAAATACATTAGATATGATGAAGAATTGCATGTTAGAAAATTAACATTTGCGTTAACTGCACATGTTTTAGCACTATCTATTAACTTTTCTTTGTGGTATACTTACAATCGCGTAGGGTTTTTGTTAAGAACATCTGATTCATATTTGTGCTAGTTGTACATATGGTTAAAAGATGTTTAATTGTTATACGCATCATGAAATATATTTATGGAGGACTGAAAGTATGAGCAATCTCACAACAAGCTCAGCGGGCAGAAGGATCTTATCCCTGCTCGATGGAAACAGCTTCGTGGAAATCGGTGCCAGCGTTCAGGCAAGGAGTACGGATTTTAATACGAAGCCGGAGGAGGTTCCGGGTGACGGTGTAGTTACCGGTTACGGAACGATTGAAGGAAGACTGGTATATGTTTACAGTCAGGATGCAGATCAGCTGGGTGGTTCTGTCGGCGAAATGCATGCTAAGAAGATTGTCAGTCTCTATGAGCTGGCGAGAAAGACAGGTTATCCGGTTATCGGACTTCTTGATTCTACAGGCATGCGTCTTACTGAGTCTACAGATGCTCTTGCAGCAGTTGGATCCATTTATAAAGCTATGTCAGAGTGCTCAGGTGTGATCCCGCAGATCACAGCAGTTTTTGGAAACGCTGGCGGCGGCATGGCTGTTCTTACAGAACTTTCCGACTTCGTCCTGATGGAAGAGAAGAGCGGAAAACTCTTTGTACATTCTCCTAATGCTGTGGAGGGCAATTACGAGGATAAGAAGGATACAGCATCTGCAGCTTATAAGGCTTCTGAAGCAGGCGTTGTAGACGTAACAGCTGAGGGTGATGAAGTTCTTGCAAAGATCCGTGAACTGGTTTCATTCCTTCCGGACAACTGTGAGGATGAGGCATACCTTGAGGAGACTGATGATGATCTTAACCGTGCATCTGCAGACCTTGCTGGATGCGCAGGAGATACAGCACAGGCTCTCGTAAGAATCGCTGATAATGGTGAGTTCTTTGAGACAAAGGCTCAGTTCGCAAAGCATATGGTAACAGGATTTATCCGTCTTAACGGATCAACTGTTGGTGTATTTGCTAATCGTTCCGAGATCCTTGGCGAGAAGGCTGATAAGTTCAAGAATGTGCTTACAGTTAAGGGTATCAAGAAGGCTCTTAAGTTCGTTAAGTTCTGTGATGCTTTCAATATTCCTATTCTTTCCCTTACAAACGTAAGCGGATTCTGCAACTGTGAGTGCGCAGAGAGAAATATCGCAACTGCAGCAGCACAGCTTACAGCAGCACTTGCAACTACTTCTGTTCCGAAGGTAAATGTTATCGTCGGCGAAGCATACGGTTCTGCAGCAGTTGTTATGAACTCCAAGGCTATCGGCGCTGACTATGTATATGCATGGAAGAGCGCAAAGGTTGGAGCTATCGACGGAAAGCACGCTGCTGAGATCCTTTTCGATGGAGCAGATGCTTCTGTAAAGAGTCAGAAGGCAGCTGAGTATGATGCTCTTCAGGCAAGCTCCTTAAGTGCAGCAGCTCGTGGATATGTTGATACACTCATCGATCCTGCTGACACAAGAAAGTATGTGATCGGTGCATTTGAAATGCTTTATGGGAAGGATTCGATGATCCCGGATAAAAAACACGGAACAATTTAACAGAAAGGATGATATTTCATGAAAAAAATTATGAAAAAGCTGGCATTGGTCTCCTTTGTCGTATGCCTTGTCCTTTCAATGACTGCTTGTGGTAAGGAAGAAGCTAAGGTTGAGTATGATTCAAAGACAGTGACTTCCGTTGCACAGTTTATCGCAAATAACCTTTACGGCGGCATCGATGCCGAGAACGGAAAGAAGATCGCAGAAGCTGATGTAGAGGATGCGGAATCAGTTGTTTCTAATATTGAATCCAGTTATGGTCTCAAGATCGATGCAGCTGCATTTCAGAGCGGTTTTTCATCTTATCTTTCTGCTGTAGATGAGATCGGTGCTATCACCAAGGTTGCAGATGAAGCAACAAAGATCACTGCAGATGAAAAAGAAGTCATTGTTGATCTGGCTCTTACAGGAACAAATAAGAGAAATGATGGCTCAGTAAAAACTGCAGAGATGGAAATCATCCTGTCGAAGAGAATGGCAGTTACCAGTGTAGCGGTCAATGTTGAAAAGACATTTCCAGAGAAAATTACAAATGCTGCTCTGAATACCGTTCTTGGTATGGGAACTACATTTGTAGTACTGATCTTCATAAGCCTTGTTATCTGGCTTATGGGTACTATCGTAACAAATGCTCAGAAGAAGAGCGAAGCTCCTAAGGCAGCTTCAAAGCCTGCAGCTCCTGCAGCTCCGGCAGCAGCAACCGTAGCTCCGGCAGCAGCACCGGCAGATGCAGCCGATGATCAGGAACTTATCGCAGTTATCGCAGCAGCTATCGCAGCATACGAAAGCGAAGCTACAGGCGTAAATGTATCCCCGGATACATTCGTTGTACGTTCTCTGAGAAGACGCTGATAAAGAAAATAAAAAATCAGAAAACTCGGAGATGCTTTCGTAATTCAGCTCTCCGGAACGAAAGGAATAATCATGAAAAATTATACTATTACCGTAAATGGTACAGCATATGATGTAACAGTTGATGAAGTTGGAGCAGGCGCAGCTCCTGCAGCAGCACCGGTTAAGAAGGCAGCTCCTGCACCGGCAGCAGCTCCCGCAGCAGCACCGGCAGCAGGCGGAGCAGCAGGAAGCATCCGCGTAGAAGCAGGTGCAGCAGGTAAGGTATTTAAGCTCGACACAAAGGTTGGCGATGCTGTAAAGAAGGGTGACACAGTTGTAACTATCGAAGCAATGAAGATGGAGATCCCGGTTGTAGCTCCTCAGGACGGAACTGTTGCAAGCATCGATGTTGCAGTAGGCGACGCGTGCGAGGCCGGCACACTTCTTGCTACACTGAAGTAATTTAACGGCACTTTCTGAAACTGGAGGTTTCAATAATGGATTATATTGCGAATACGCTGGCGAATCTCGCAGCAGAGTCCGCATTTTCGACCATGACCTATAAAGAAGTTATCATGATCTGTGTGGCTTTGGTGTTCCTGTATCTCGCCATTGTAAAGGGGTTCGAGCCTCTGCTTTTGGTACCGATCTCTTTCGGTATGCTGTTAGTAAATATTTATCCGGATATCATGCAGGAAGGCGGTCTTTTGCACTACTTCTTCATGCTGGATGAATGGGCTATCCTGCCGTGTCTGATCTTCATGGGTGTAGGTGCCATGACGGACTTTGGTCCGCTTATCGCTAACCCTAAGAGCTTTATATTGGGTGCGGCTGCACAGTTTGGTATTTTCTCAGCATATTTCGGAGCTATCATGCTCGGATTTAATGACAAGGAAGCTGCTGCTATTTCCATCATCGGTGGAGCAGACGGACCGACATCCATCTTCCTTGCTACCAGACTTGGACAGACAGCAATCCTTGGACCGATCGCGGTTGCAGCTTACTCTTATATGTCTCTCGTTCCGATCATTCAGCCTTTCTTTATGAAACTGCTCACGAATGAAAAAGAGAGAAAGATCAAGATGGAGCAGCTCCGTCCGGTATCAAAGCTTGAGAAGATCCTTTTCCCGATCATCGTTACTATCATCGTTTCAATGATCCTTCCGACAACAGCTCCTCTTATCGGTATGCTGATGCTCGGTAACCTGTTCCGTGAGTGCGGCGTTGTTCGTCAGCTCCAGGAAACAGCAAGTAATGCAATGATGTACATCGTTGTTATCATGCTTGGTACTTCCGTAGGTGCTACAACAAGTGCAAAGGCATTCCTTAACTGGACAACTATCAAGATCGTTGTTCTTGGTCTTATAGCATTCAGTTTCGGTACTATCGCCGGAGTAATAGTTGGTAAGATCATGTGCGTTGTTACAGGAGGAAAGATCAATCCTCTTATCGGATCCGCAGGTGTATCTGCCGTACCTATGGCTGCCCGTGTATCACAGAAAGTCGGTGCAGAAGCTGATCCGTCAAACTTCCTTCTCATGCATGCTATGGGACCGAACGTTGCCGGAGTTGTTGGTACAGCGGTCGTTGCAGGTACGTTTATGGCGGTATTCGGCGTAGGCTGATATCAGGATTTACCAGATTATAAAGAAAAGACAGGTTTGTCCTGCATATTAAGTGCAGGATGAACTTTACGAAAATTTTTGGAGGATAAACTAATGGCTGTTGAAACAGTAAAGAAGCAGGTCGGCATTACCGAGACCATTCTTCGTGACGCACATCAGTCTCTGATTGCCACAAGAATGCCGATCGAACAGATGCTTCCAATTCTCGATACAATGGACCAGATCAACTATCATTCAGTTGAGTGCTGGGGTGGTGCTACATTCGATTCCTGCCTGCGTTTCCTTAAAGAGGATCCGTGGGAGAGACTTAGAAAGCTCCGTAAGGGACTTCCTCATCAGAAGCTGCAGATGCTTTTCCGTGGACAGAATATCCTCGGATACAGCCACTATGCAGATGATGTAGTTGAGTACTTCGTACAGAAGTCCATCGCAAACGGTATCGACGTTATCCGTATCTTTGACTGCTTAAATGACCTTCGTAACCTCAGAACAGCAGTTGAGGCTACAAAGAAAGAGAACGGTCACGCTCAGATCGCTCTTTGCTACACACTTGGTGATGCATATACTCTTGAGTATTGGGAGAATATCGCCCGCGATATCGAGAACATGGGTGCAGATTCCATCTGTATCAAGGATATGGCAGGTCTTCTTCTTCCGGGCGCAGCTTACGACCTTGTAACAGCTCTGAAGAAAGGTTCCAAGCTTCCTATCCAGCTTCACACACACTATACTTCAGGTATGGCTTCCATGACATATCTCAAGGCTATCGAGGCTGGCGTTGATGTTATCGATACAGCAGCTTCACCGCTTTCAATGGGTACTTCACAGCCTTCTACAGAGGTTATGGTAAAGGCTCTTGAGGGTTCACCGTATGACACAGGTCTTGACCTGCATAAGCTTATCGAAGTTGGTAAGCACTT
>CAMVTN010000076.1 GCA_947170415.1 uncultured Lachnospiraceae bacterium
TGTCGGAATAATTCATTTTATATTCGTTAAAAATAAGGCTAAAAAGAAGAGTATTGATCTATATAGTTTGTGCGCAGTTGTTTCATTTGTAGTTTTTTTGTTTGCCGTAAGATGGGAACCTTTTGAAACCAGATATGAGGTTTCGTATTTGATCATTTTGTGCCCGTTTGTAGCAAGTATAGCGTCCAGACTGACATTGAAAAGTAGAGATATGCAGATCGCGATCATTTCAGTTACTATCTGTGCTTGTGCTATAAATATTGGGAATTTGATGATCTATCACACTATAACGTGGTATACAAAGGCTAAGAGCAGACCATCAGGGTATTTTGGAGCAAATAATATCTATGATCAGTGGAAAACGATCACAGATCAGGTAAACAACGCAGGATATAAGACGCTTGGATTTCGTTCGGATAATGGACATTATTCATATCCTGTATGGAATATGTGCAATGGCGTAGACAGGATTGAGAACGTATTTGACGGTGAAAATGAGACTACTATGTATAGGGACTATACGTTTCAACCGGATGCGATCATATGGCTTGGTGAAAAGGATTTTTCCAATGGCTATGAATGGAATGATAAGCATTATCATGTGGTTTATTCAGATGATGATTATACACTTTTGGAACGTGAGTGATTTGATGGATAAGTTAAACAATTAAAGAAACATGAGGTTCAGTATAATGACAACAGCAGTTTTGATCCCTTGTTACAACGAGGCGAAGACAATTGAGAAGGTTGTGACGGATTTTAGGAAGGTGCTTCCTGATGCGGACATATATGTGTATGATAACAATTCATCTGATGGAACGGATGAGATTGCGAGAAAAGCAGGTGCTATCGTCAGATATGAGAGACGTCAGGGTAAGGGAAATGTTATCAGAACGATGTTTCGTGAGATTGATGCGGACTGCTATATCATGGTAGACGGTGATGATACATATCCTGCCGAGGATGCGGTGAGACTGCAGGAAGCAGTGTTAAAGGATCATGCGGATATGGTTATCGGAGACAGGCTGAGCTCCACGTATTTTACTGAGAATAAGAGACCGTTCCACAACTCAGGAAACAGGATAGTGCGATTTCTGATAAACAAGATCTTTAAGAGCGATATCAGAGACATAATGACCGGATATCGTGCGTTTTCACGCTTGTTTGTTAAGTCATATCCTGTTTTATCTAAGGGATTTGAGATAGAGACAGAGATGACTATTCATTCACTGGACAAAAATTTTCACCTGATAGAACTGCCGATTCAGTATCGTGACCGACCGGAGGGAAGTGTATCAAAGCTCAATACGTTTGCGGATGGATTCAAAGTTATCCTCACGATATTCAATCTTTTCCGTGATTATAAGCCGTTGGCGTTTTTTAGCATCGGAACGGTTCTCTTATGGATGATAGGTCTGATATTGTTCATGCCTGCGTTTGTGGATTATTTGAAGACTGGACTGGTACTGAAGTTTCCGTCAGTTATCGTGGCTGTGGCGTTCTTTATAATGGGAGCGCTTTCGCTGGTATGTGGTCTTATTCTCGATGTCATCGTAAATCAGAATAGAAAAAATTACGAAATCTATCTGAATATGCTATATAAACAGAATTAACGGAGATTATAGTAAATTGAAGAGATACATAACTAGAAGTGAAATGATTTTTATTGCAGGAATGGCAGCGTTGTCATTCCTGTTTTTGGTACTATTTTCTTATACAACGTCATTTTTGGCTCCGGATCTTTATCAATACGATTCAGGGTACTTCCAGTCGATCGGTGCTGAGTGGGCACGACATGGGGTTATACCATATAGAGGTTTTTTTGATCACAAAGGCCCATTATTGTTTTTTATAAATATGATTGCATACAGTTCCTCATTTCCGAGAATGGCACTGTTGTTGATACAGACAATAATGATGACGGTGACGTTTACGATATGCTATAAGGCGCTTGAAAAGAGGTTTGAGAAGAGAATATCCATAGCGCTGTTTTTGGTATTTGTGCTCTATTACAGTCTGACGATAAATGGCGGCAATCTTACAGAGGAATATAATATCCCTTTTCTGATGATCGCACTTATACCTGAGCTGGAATGGCTGATGTCCGGAAAAAACGCCCATCCATATCGGCTGGCTTTTATGGATGGAATAACTACAGGCATTATTTCGATGTTTGTCATGAAAAATGCCGTTCCCATCGTATTGCTTGTTTTTATGATCGGTATAAAAATGATCTTTAGTAAAGAATGGAAGCTTCTTTTTCAAAATATCGCTGCCGGATTGTTTGGATTTATGCTTCCGATCATTCCGTGGGTGATCTATTTTGCTGAAAAGAAATCGGTTGGAGAATTTATTACAGCGGTTCTTTTGTATAATTTTTCGTATTTGGAAGGTACGTCCGGAGGAATGGGGATTTCGGCTCGGGTTTTGTTGCTGCTTATTCCTGAGATGATCTGCATGGCAGCGTCCGTGATCGTATTTTTTAATGGGCGAAGATATGCTGCGATTTCGATATTTTTTATGACTGTGGGAATGACATGGATGTTTGTAAGTGGCGCACAGTTTAAGCATTACTTTATGATTGGTGTGGTTCTGATCCCAGTAGCGGCGATAGCTGTATTTGATAGTACAGGGATGGAAGGCGAAAGAGATAATTCGAAAGCGGTTCAAAAAAATTTTTTGCAAGTATTTAATGACAGTAAGAGTTTCAAAAAATGCTGCTACATAAGTATAGTAGCACTTATGGCACTTGGTGCTGTTACTGCTCTGGTATATGCGCCAAGGCAATTTGCCTGTTACACAAATGAGAGCAGAGAAGAAGTTGGAAAGTATGTAGAGTCATTAAAGACACTAGTATATGAAGTCCCTGAAAATGAAAGAGAGGATATAGCAGCATACAATCTGACCGGTGGACAGGTGGCGTTTTATGCGGCAAATGACATTCCGATCCTTCAGAGACATGCGTGTCTTACAGAATTTCATGCTCAGTATGATGAGACGATCATTTCAGAGTATGTACATTTTTTTGAGGATAATAAGCCTGAATGGATAATCATGCCATCGAGCAGCAGTTCGGACGAAGTACTTTCATATGTCAGGAGTAACTATGATATGGTTGATACTGTACTGCTGCTGATCGATCTTACGATGATGAAGGACAACGATACTCTTGAACTCTGGCACAGGAGGGGTAATGCTTCATGAGAATACTGTTAGTACATAATTTTTACCGTGTGCCGGGGGGAGAGGATACGGTTTTTAATAATGAAAAGGATCTTCTTGAAGCTCACGGACATGAGGTTATTACCTTTACGAGAGATAACCATGACATGAAGCCCTGGCATCTCTTAAAGGATGCGGTTTATTCGGATAAAACATACAAAGAGGTTTCTGCTGTCATTCGTGAAAAAAGACCGGACATAGTTCATGTGCATAATACGCAGTTCCTTGTGTCAGCATCGGTTTTTAAGGCGGCAAAGGATGCGGGAGTACCGGTATTTCAGACGCTTCATAATTTCCGGACTATATGCTTAAATGCCATGCTTCAGAGGGATGGAAAGTTGTGCTCGGAGTGCTGTCCCAGTGTTGATTTCAAGGAATTAACTGGTCTTTCAGTAGATTGCGGAAATAGTAACTGTGCAGAAAAGTGTACAGGAACTACGCACAGCAGAAGTGTAGGAGAAAACAGTGTACCGTCAAAAAATGAAGGTGGATTTCACTTTGAAAAGGGCGCAGCGTACTCTTGCTATAGAAACAGTAAGCTTTATTCAGTGTTGTCCAGAAGAATCCATGAAGAAACCATCAGACGTGATCTTTATAAAGACGTGAATCTCATTTGCCTCACAGAACTAAATCGCAATATTATGCTTCAGAGCGGTCTTACGGATGAGTCACATTTATTTGTGAAACCTAATTTTACTGTGCTTAAGTCCGACTCTGCGATTTCTGGCGTAAAGAATCCTCATCAGTTTATCTTTCTCGGGCGTCTCGATCCGTTAAAGGGTATAGAGGATATTTTGGAGCAATGGAAAAATGTGCCGGAAACGGATACACTGCTAGTCTGCGGCAGCGGGGATGCTTCTTATGAGGAAATGCTCAGGGAGAAATATGGAAGCATAAGTAATGTAAGATTTATGGGCAATGTTGCTCATGATGAGGCGTTGAAGCTTTTGGCGGAGTCGTCTGCACTGATCTTTGCATCCACATGGCTTGAGGGATTCCCAATGACTCTTATAGAGAGTTTCTTTTCCGGAACACCGGTGCTGGCTGTTGATTTCGGCAACGGAGGAGATATAGTGTCCAAAATTTATGGGTCAAAAGAACCTCTCATGAAGGATATAGCTGAGCTTCCGGCGCGTATCAGTTCTTTTGCAGAGGACAGTGAAAAGGGCAGGTACAGCTATGATAAAGATAGGCTGAAGGACTTTACTCCGGATAAAAATTATGAACTCCTTATGGAAATATACGACCTTTGTCTTTTGTCACATAAAGGAGTATAATGCAGTAAGTTTTGCGATCATAGTTTTGAATTTTACCGAAAGGTTATTTATGGATAAAATATTTGTAACACGTTCCTCGATGCCAAGTCTTGAGGAATACACAAAGGAAATCGCGCCGATATTTGAAAATCACTGGCTTACAAATGCCGGCGTAAAACATGAAGAGCTCACAGAAAAATTAAGGGAGTACATGGGCGTTAAGGGTCTTTCCCTTGTGGTTAACGGTCATGAGGCTCTCGAGCTTGCGCTGCAGGATATGAATCTGCCTGCTGGTGGCGAGATCATCACTACGCCTTATACATTCCATTCTACGACGCACGCTATCGTGAGAAGCGGCTTTAAGCCTGTTTTCTGCGACATCGATCCTGTCACCTGTACAATGGATGTAGATCAGATCGAAAAGCTCATTACGGATAAGACCGTGGCTATCGTGCCTGTACATGTTTATGGTAATGTCTGCAATGATGCAGCTATTCGTGATATTGCGGACAGACATGGCTTAAAAGTGATGTATGATGCAGCTCATACCTTTGGTGAAAAGGTTGGATGTGATGCATCCGGACGTCCTCTTGTAGGTCAGGCAGGCGGCGAAGACGTTTCATGGAGAGGAGTTGCGACCCTTGGTGATGTTTCATGTTTCTCATTCCATGCGACAAAGGTGTTCCATACTATTGAGGGCGGTGCTGTCTGCAGCGCCGATACAGAGTTCACAGATCGTATAGCGATCCTCAGGGATTTTGGTATCGTTGACTCGGAGAAAGTTACAGACATTTCTCCGAATGCAAAGATGAACGAATTTGCGGCTGCTATGGGACTTTGTAATCTTCGTCACTTAGAGGACGAGATCGAAAAGAGAAAGCGTGTAGCGGAGCGTTACCGTGAGGGACTTTCAGATGTTAAGGGAATCCGCCTCAATCCTGTGCAGGAGCATGTGCAGAGTAATTACGCATATTTCCCGATCTTTGTAGAAAAGGACAGTTACGGAGAGGGCAGAGGTGATCTCTTTAAGAGACTCGCTAAGCACAATATATTCGCCCGTAAGTATTTTTATCCTATGGTTACGGAGCTTGACTGCTATAAGGCGGACTATGACGCAGACGCTACACCTGTGGCAAAGCGTTTGTCTTATGAAGTTCTTACTATCCCTATGTTTGCGGATCTCTCCGCAGAGGATCAGGATCGTATTATTTCTGTCATTCGTAAAGAGGCTTGATAGATGGATAAAAAAATTACAGGGCGGCAGGGTTGCCGTCTGTGTCCCAGAAACTGCGGGACGAAAGTTTCATCATCCGGTATTGGAATGTGCGGTGTTCCGGGAAATCTGATGGTTGCCCGAGCCGCACTTCATTTTTGGGAAGAACCCTGCATCTCCGGCACACGGGGATCCGGGGCTGTTTTTTTCAGCGGATGCTCCATGCACTGTGTTTATTGTCAGAATGGAAATATCTCCGGTAATCTTATCGATGAATCGGAGATTGCATCTGACGGCACGGTTAAGGGCATTGCGGGAAAGGTCATAACAAGAGAACGCCTTTCGGAGATCTTTTGGGAACTTCGTGAAAAGGGCGCGAATAACATAAATCTCGTGACACCGGATCAGTATCTGCCGGATGTGGCATGGGCTGTGAGAAAGGTTAGGGATGAGGGCTTTGATCTGCCCTTTCTAATGAACTGCAGCGGTTATGAAAAGGCCGAGGTACTGAAGATCATGGAAGGGCTCATAGATATCTATCTTCCTGACTTTAAGTATATGGATCCGGAGCTTGCAGAGCGGTATTCCAACGCACCTGATTATCCGGATGTCGCAAAGGCTGCGATCGCTGAAATGGTGAGGCAGTGCCCGGTACAGGAATTTTCTCCCGAAGAGAAATTCATAAAAAAAGAAGTTGACATATCGGGCGAAACAGTGGAAAATAGGAATTCGTGCACTTCAGATGAAAAAGAGGAGGCTTCTGTCCTTATCAGAAAGGGCGTAATAGTCCGAAATCTCCTTTTACCCGGAAATGTAATGAACTCAAAAGAAATAGTGAAGTATCTGTACAACGCCTATGGTGACAGTATTACGCTGAGCCTTATGAGTCAGTATACGCCTATGCCCGGAATAGAGAAGAATTATCCGGAACTCGGACGCAGAGTGCGGATCAGCGAATACGAGCGGCTCGTGGATTATGCGATAAAGATTGGTGTGACAAACGCTTTTATTCAGGACAGAGAGGTCGCAAAGGACAGTTTTATCCCATCGTTTGATTGTGAAGGTGTGGAAAATAGTTTAAGCAGTCGATAAATGATATGGAATATGTCGACAGGTCTGCGTGAGGAACGCAGGCGAGAAAGGAAAGTTTTTTGGAAGAATTAAGATACGAAGATGCGGCACTCGATGACAGAATTAAGCGCGCGGTTGCAGAGCTTGGATTTGAGGTAATGACACCTATCCAGACACAGGCGATCCCGACTATGATCACAGGCGCGGATGTCATTGGACAGGCGCAGACCGGAACCGGAAAGACAGCAGCTTTTGGTATCCCTCTCCTTATGAGAGTTGATCCGGAGATCGATTCTCTGCAGGCACTGGTTCTCTGTCCGACTCGTGAGCTTGCTATCCAGGCAGCAGAGGAGATCCGTAAGTATGCTAAGTATATGTCCGGTATCCGTGTTCTGCCGATCTACGGTGGACAGGACATCGTAAAGCAGATACGTTCACTCAAGGGCTCCGTACAGATCGTTGTAGGTACACCGGGACGTGTGATGGATCATATGCGCCGTCATACACTTAAGATGGACAATTTAAGAACCATCGTACTTGACGAGGCTGATGAGATGCTCGACATGGGATTCCGTGAAGATATCGAGACAGTACTTGCAAGCTGTCCGGAAGACCGTCAGACGGCTCTTTTCTCAGCTACAATGCCTAAGGCTATCCTGGATATCACAAAGCAGTATCAGAAGCCTGATGCGGTTTACTTAAAGATGCCTGCAAAGGAGCTTACAGTACCGGCTATCCGTCAGTATTATTATGAGGTTAGCAAGAAGAATAAGACAGAGGCAGTTGCGAGACTTCTTGACTACTATAATCCCAAGCGCTGCACGATCTTTGTAAATACAAAGAGAATGGCTGATGAGCTTACAGAGGATCTGGTTGGACGCGGATACTTTGCAGCAGCTCTTCACGGTGATCTGTCACAGATCCAGCGTGATCACGTAATGCAGGGATTCAGAAACGGTTCTGTAGAGATCCTCATTGCTACAGACGTGGCAGCCCGTGGTATCGATGTTTCTGATGTGGAAGCAGTATTCAACTATGATATCCCGCAGGACATTGAGTACTATGTTCATAGAATAGGTCGTACAGGCCGTGCAGGCCGTACAGGTCGTGCGTTCACACTCGTAGTAGGTCGTGAGATCTACAAGATCCGTGATATCGAGCGTGTCTGCAAGACTAAGATGAAGCCTCGTACTATTCCTACAAGCAGCGATATCAAGGCTACCAAGTCTGATAAGATCCTGACACGTATGCTTGAGATCGTGAAGGACGAAGAGAAGGATCTTGGCGAGATGATCCGCATCATTTCCGAAAAGCTTGAGGATGAGGATATGACAGCAATGGACCTCGCTGCAGCGTTCCTCAAGGATGCTATGGGTGAGGAACTTCCTGATATTCCGACAGAAAATTATTTCGAGGAAAGAAAGAGGAAGAGAGGCGAAAGAAGACGCGACGGCGAGAATGGCAAGGGTAAGTTCGGCAAGTTCGGTTCCTTTGGCAGATTCGGACGCGGTGACCGTAAGGACGGAGATCGTGGTGGCCGCAGAGATGGCGGACACAGAAGAGATGATCGTGACGGCAGACGTGGACGTGGTTTCTTTGGCAAGGACGGTCATAAGGATGGTCGTAAGGACGGAAAGGATTTCAAGGACAGCGGACGTAAGGATGGCGGAAGTAAGTTCTTTGAGCGCAGACGTCCGAAGGATGACGGAGATCGTCCGTTCCGCAAGAAGGTCCGCAGCAAGGATATCCGTAATGACGGAAGCCTTAAGGACTAATTGATCTAAGTTAATAAAAGGGCAGAGAGTGAGGACTTTCTGTCCTTTTTGGCATATATAGGATGCAAGGACACAGATCATGGCTTTACTGCATATACTTAGATGATGAAATATGCTATCATTACCGTATGATACCGGACGGATTTATGCTGAAACCGCTTAATAAACAGGTCCCAAATAAAAAAATCTTTTTGTGCAGGCACAATCGGATTTTTTATTTTTGAACCTGTCATCATAAATATAAACTTGAGGAAAAGATAGAGGAGCTTACGTAAAAAGATGTTACTTGCAATTGACATGGGAAACACAAATATCGAGGTTGGTGTAGTAGATGAGGATGGAAGCATCCGTTGTACCGAGCGTATTTCTACAGACATCAATAAGACTGAGATGGAGTATGCAGTTGTTATCAAGACAGTTTTTGAGCTGCATGGCGTAAAAGATGAGGATATAGACGGATGCATCATTTCATCGGTTGTACCGCCGCTGACACACATTCTTAAGTCAGCTGTGAGAAAGCTTCTCCATATTTCTCCTATGGTAGTTGGTGCAGGACTCAAGACAGGACTTAATATCCGTCTGGATGATCCGCGTACTATGGGAGCAGACCTTGTGGTTGACTCTGTTGCAGGTATGACAGAGTATGGCGCGCCTCTGATCGTTGTAGATATGGGGACTGCAACTACTATTACTGTTATTGATAAGGATAATTGCTATATCGGCGGTGTGATCCTGCCGGGCGTACAGGCATCACTGGAAGCACTGGTTACAAAGACTTCACAGCTTCCGAGAGTTTCTTTGGCAGCTCCTAAGAATTTCATCGGTACAAACACGGTTGATTGTATGAAGAGCGGTATCATCAACGGACAGGCATCACAGGTTGATGGTATTGTGGAGAGATTTGAAGATGAGCTTGGATATAAGTGTAAGGTAGTTGCTACAGGCGGTCTTGCAAAGGTTATAATCCCCAAGTGCAGACGTGAGATCATACTTGATAATGACCTTATGCTTAAGGGTTTAAAGATCATTTATGACAAAAATGCTGATAAGACAGGCAAGCATGTAAAGAAATAAGGATAAGGTATAAAGATCAGAATATAAAAATCACCGGAGTCACGATCGTGAGGGCTCCGGTGATTTTTGTAATTTTTAAAAAACAAATGATTTTTATTTATCTAAGGTTCAGGATCTGGTCGTAGATCGCATCTGATACATCGTCTTTACTCATTATGTCGAGTTCTTTTTCGGTGTCTTTAGTGATGATAGTGATGCGGTTTGTATCGGTTCCAAAACCGGCGCCTTCAGCTCTCAGTGAGTTTGCACAGATCATATCTGCATTTTTTCTGTCGAGCTTTGAGCGGGCGTTTGCCAGGAGATTTTCGGTTTCCATGGCAAAGCCGCAGATGACTTCATCCCCGTGACGGTGGTGACCGAGCCAGTCAAGGATGTCCTGAGTGCGGGTCAGAGGAAGTGAGAATTCTTCATTATCCTGACCTGTCTTTTTCTTTATCTTTTCTGTGGCTGCATTTACAGGCCGGTAGTCGGCGACAGCGGCTGCCAGAACAAATATATCCGTGGAATCCGCACGACTAATGACCTCGTGTGCCATTTCGGCGGCTGAGGTGATCTTGACCGTATTTACTCCGAGAGGAGCTTTCAGAGAGACGGGACCGCTTACCAGGGTGACATCGGCGCCTCGTCTTGCTGCAGCTCTCGCAAGGGCATAGCCCATCTTTCCGGTGGAATGGTTTGTAATGAATCGTACAGGATCCAGCGCTTCCTCAGTGGGACCTGCTGTTATCAGTACTTTCTTTCCAACCATATCGTGATCATGGCTGAGTTCGAGCATCAGAGTTTCATAGAGATCCTCTATAGGAGGCAGCTTGCCTGCGCCTACGTCACCACATGCCAGGAGTCCGCTTGCAGGCTGTATGATGTGATATCCAAACCGCTCAAGCTTTTTAAGATTATCCTGCATTATAGGATTCTGGAACATATTTGTGTTCATGGCAGGAGCGATGTAGATCGGGCATTTACAGGCCATGATCGTTGTGGTTGCCATATCGTCTGCGATGCCGTTCGCGATCTTTCCGATGATGTTTGCGCTGGCAGGAGCAACGAGTACTGCGTCGCTTGACTGAGCCAGGCTGATATGACCGATCTTAAATTCAAAGTTTCTGTCAAAAGTATCGATTATGCATTTGTTGTGTGTCAGTGATTCAAAGGTTATGGGATTGATGAAATTGGCTGCATTGGCAGTCATAAGTACGTTTACGTTGACGCCGGCTTTTACAAACATATGTGAAAGGTCGGCAGCTTTATAAGCAGCGATAGAACCGCTTACAACTAAAAGCAGATTTTTCATGATCTTTCCTTTCGTTTAGTTAGTGGACGATTTCTAATTAAAATTTACCCGGAAGAGCGTGCTTCCGGGTAAAACGTTATCTCTATGAAGTTGTCTTTGCGTCAGGCGCGTGTATCGGAATGTGTAGCTGCCAT
>CAMVTN010000077.1 GCA_947170415.1 uncultured Lachnospiraceae bacterium
GAATGACTCTTTATACATATATGTCGCCATGAGTTCTGTAGACTCACCGGGACCGCCGCCTGTCATTACATATACCAGATCAAAATACTTGAGAGATCCTGTAATCGACAGAACTATCGCACTCTTTATGGTAGGAACCAGCATCGGAAGAGCGATTTTTGTAACATATTGAGTACGTGTTGCTCCGTCTACGATCGCAGCTTCATATAATGACTCATCTATACTGGAATATCCTGCCATATAGTAAACCATGTAGAAAGGGATGAACTGCCAGCAGATAACGCCTATTACAGCATAAAGTGCCGTTCCCTGATTTCCCAGGAGGTCGATCTTTCCACCACCGAAAAGTTCAGATATTGCTGTGAAGATACCGCTGTTCGTAGCTAAAGCATAGTGGAACAGATAACCTACTGCAACAGAGCTCATCAGTAACGGAAGAAACCATATTATCTTAAATATATTGAATTTCTTTCCTCCTGCATCTAGGAATGTGGCTAGTAGAATACCGATGGGCATCTGAACTATAAGAGAAATTGCCATTACTTTTATGTTGTTTCCGAATGCCTTCCAGAACTTCGCATCATGGATCAGCTTGTTCCAGTTATACGAACCCACAAAGATCTTTTCCGGAGAAATACCGTTCCACCGGGTAAGACTGTTCGCAAATGTGGCAACGATCGGATATACAAAGTAGACCAGCATCAATATGATAACCGGAGCCAGAAATACAGCTGCACAAATTGCTGATGCTCTCTGTCTTCTTTTTGCAAGCGTTGTACTACCTTTCATCCTACACCTCATCTAACAAAAATCCTGCACCGCCTGAAATCGACAGTGCAGGACTGAATAGTTACCTCTTATCTTTTATCAAGAACCGCTGTTTTCTGAGAAATACTCATCAAGAGCGTCCTGCTGCTCCTTTGCTACATCCTCTGAGGATTCGGAGTTGTCGAAAAGTTTCTGTGTTGAAGACTTATGTACCTCTGCTACTGAAGACGGTAAGTACTGATCCCACCAGAGCTGTACGGAAGATGCGTTTTCGATGATTCCGATGATGTCTTTCCATGCAGGCTCTTCTGAAGTAGCGCCCTTCAGAGGAGGAAGATTTCCGTTGTCGATATCGAGCTGCTTCCACTCATCAGATGCGTAGTAAGCAACCATCTTTACAGCTTCCTTGAGCTTGTCACCTGTGCAGTTGAATGACAGGAAGTTATCTCCAAGTGTTCCGAGAACTGCTGTCTGATCTGCTGAGGAGTCAGAAACCTGAGGGAACGGGAAAGCTCCGAGATTCTCATAGAAATCCGGATTTTCTGACTTAATGGAAGCTACCTGCCATGATCCGTGAAGCATCATGCCTGCACCCTGATAGAGAAGTGCGCGATCTTCGCCGTTATCAGGTGAAAGAGAATTTACACCATCAGGGAAGTATCCCTTTGAAACCCATTCACTGATCTTGTCACCGGCATACTTTGTAGCGTCATTTACAAGAGAACCGCTCTGATTATAAGCATCTGTGATAATTTCTGATCCGCCGTAACGTGCTACGAGATAGCAATAGTACATGGAACCTGTCCACTGTGCGCTGTTTGCAAGAGCAAAAGGAGTAATTCCGTCAGCTTTCATCTTGTCGCAGAGTGCTTCCAGTTCATCAATTGTCTTAGGAATCTCGTAACCTTTCTCCTGCCACATTTTCTTGTCATAGAAAACAACGGCAACTGACTGGTTCTTTACAGGAAGTGCGTAGATCTTTCCATCCACTGTACACTGCTCAAGTGCAGCCTCATTATATTTATCACGAAGTCCCAGTTCGTCAACGATTGCTGTGATATCCTGTGCGTATCCTGACTTGATATACTCTCTCATCGGACCGCCTGTCCAGTGAAGATATACATCAGGACATTCACCTGCACTCATTGCTACAGAAAGCTTCTGTTTATACTGATCGTTTACTGTCGGAACCTGATCAATAGTATATCCGGATGTCGCCGAATCATTTGCATTATACTGATCAACTGCATAACTCCAGATAGTCTTATCCGGCTCATCTGTTGCGATATTCCAAAAACTGATCGTTTTATCATCGCCTGCGGATGCTGCCGGTGCTGCTGCATCAGACGCTCCTGCTTCTCCCGAGCCTGCCTCTGCTGAGCCGGCTGCATCTGCCGGAACTGTCGGTTTCTTACCGCCGCATGCGGTGAGTGATGTAACTACCATGGCTGCTGCCATGATCGCTGCGATAACCTTCTTTTTCATACTTCCTCCTTAAAAATTTAGTAACCTTTTCCCTGATTTGTGATTCATTCATCACAACTGTTGTTGATAGTATATAAAAAATGCTATTATGCTTATATCATTAATCTGTTCTTTATTGCATAATTCTTTGTTATGTGTTTTTTATTCTATACAACAATGCAACTTTTGGGAGGTACATATTTTTGTCTATCCATTCTGATTATCCGTTATATTATGCTTCATCGGAACTCCATACTCTTGTACGAATAATCAACTCTTCCGATCTCAGTAAAGAACCTGTTTCTGTGGGGTCGATAATCGATTTTTCCGATTCTTTTGTAAGTACACCTCTTATTTCATGGGACAAGATCTACGATCTATCAAAAAACCGTCCGCTCATTTTTTCCGTTGATGAGCTTTTTTCCTATTGCATTCTCCGACGTCACAATGACTATGTACTCGTAGGTCCTGTACGTTTTGACACTCCTGTTTTTTACAAGCATATTTTTTCTCTAAAATCTCTTAATATTTCTGATATTCCTGAAGATTTTGACTACTGGGTGAAATCTGTTCCGTTATGTTCATTTGACTTTTTTATTTCTACTATCCTGCTCCTTGTAAACGAGAGGCGTGATGGCAGCGCGGAAGCACCTTACTACAGCGAATCAGACATCCTCGACAAGAACTGTGTTGACGAAACTACTTATAAAAGCGTTCCTCACGCTCTTACCATGTCATCTTTTACTGATGCAGAGGATGGCTTTGTTCATAATCCCTACAATCACGAGGTACGCGAATGTCATTGCGTGGAAACCGGAGATCTGGAAGGTCTGCAGAAAGTTCTGTCCGAAGATTTTACCGGTCGCTACGGAAAAGTGGGTTTTGACCCTTTGCGTCAGGAAATAAATATAGGGATCGTAACGATCACTATCGCCAGCCGTGCTGCTATCCGCGGAGGTCTCCATTACGAACAGGCTTTTTACATAAGCGATATTTCGATACAAAAAATGGAACAGTGCCATGATGTTGCCACCGTTCGTCAGATTTACAGAAATGCTGAGTTTCAGTATTGCAGTCTGGTTCGTGAAATAAAAAATCAGTCTGTCGCCGCCGAGTCTGCTTCTGAAAACAAAAATATTTCACGCTGCAAAGACTACGTAAATGCTCATTTACACGGGAAGATCACTGTACAGGAAATTGCTGAAGCCATTGGATTAGAGGCCAATTACCTATCCGCACTTTTCAGAAAACAGGAAAATATCACTCTAAAAAACTACATACTCAGAGAAAAGATCAGGCTCATAAAAAATCTCCTGACCTATTCCCAGTATTCATATATCAAGATCGCAACCTATCTTGGTTTTTCTTCGCAGAGCCATTTATGCCGGGAATTTAAAAAAGAAACAGGCATGACGCCCCGGGAGTACCGTGAGCGATTCACGCCTGATGATTTTGCTAAGGATAGCTTGGATATGTCGTGGGATTGAATCAGAATAATTCTGTTTTATCTGTGGGTACTGCTTCGAATGGTCCGAACTGCGGATTTACTGCACGATGATTTCCGAAGTAGTCTTCATTAAATACGATAGGGCTTCCATCCGGATTCTCAAACTTTTCCTCCGACTCAAATGCCTGTCCCAGAAGTGCTGTTGAAACAGTTTCTGTATTGCACTCCGGAAGGTAGTCATAGAGGTTTGTTACAAGCTTTGCTTTTGCACCGTTTGTTTCGAGCTTCAGTGTTACCTTGTGCTCGTTGTCAACATAGGCATCTTTCTCTGTATCGCAAGGTTCTGCGCCATTGAAATAGATATTTCCGCCTGTATAAACCGGAAGATGCTCATAGTAGGGATCTCTGTTTTTCTCGATCTCTATATCCCAGCCTGTAAACTGACTGAAGTACTTCTCTGCAGTAGGATAGCCATCGTATGGCTTTGTGCCAACAGTCAGATTGTACTGAGAAGTTGTCTCGTACTGCTTTGCGTGATCTACATAGTCCTGAACGATATCCTGCTGAACAAAGATATTGTTGTAGAATCTCGCGTCACCGTGCAGGATAGTCATGAAACCTGCCACCTCTGTGCGGTGAGGTACGTGGTACGGTGTATATCTCGGTGATATCTGCTTAACAGTTCCGTTATTTACACCATCGCCAACCCATGTAAAGGATCCTGCAATGAGGTTATGAACGAATGCGATACCCTGTGTACTAACTCTCGCAGAACATTCACTAAGCAGCAGATTGTTGTCGATAAGAGTCGGACCGTGTGAAACCTCGATAAAGATATCTTCTCCAAGTCCCAGGAGCGGTGTGATATCAGTTCCCTTCGGAGGTACATTGTCATGGAAAAGGTTCTGGGTAACTCTTGTGCCCTGAGCCTGCCAGTCAAGCCAAAGTCCACGTGTGCAGTGATGAATGTGGTTTCTCCTGTAGATCACATCAATAGCCGCATGCATCTTTATGCCGCCGATCTCTGCACCTGCAAGATCCTGTTTGTTGTTGATGTGGTGGATATGGTTGTCCTCGATGATAGAGAAAACTCCGCCAAGATGTCCTACAATTCCTGTCTGTCCGCAGTCATGTATCTCACAGCGTCTTACTATATGTGATCCGATACGTTCCTTTGTCCAGCCTTCATACTGTGCCTGCATGATGTTGTCACGCTCAGTCTGAGTTCCATCCTTTAAAAATTTTGTAGTCCACTTATTGTTATTTTCCGGCTGCAGATATTTTCCAAGAGAAATACCGCTGCATCTGGAATCGGATATCTCACAGTCTTCGATGATCCATCCCTTTGACCAGTGGGGTCCGATCATTCCATCCTGATAAGCAGTTGGCGGTGCCCACTGTGTAGCTGCCTTACAGATCTTAAAACCGGAAACCGTGATATAACCTATATCATTTTCTGATGGCATGAAACAGTTCTGACGAACGTTTATCTCAACATTTTCTTTATTCGGATCTTTTCCCCTGAAATTTGCATATATGACGGTAGCATCTTTATCCTGCTCTGTGTACCAGGTATAGACCGTTGCTTCAGGATCCCATGACTGACGGTTCACTTCCGGCTTTTTTACCTTTTCGAGATCCATCACTTCGTACATGGCCTTATCATTCAGGAATACTTCTCCTGTGTGAACCGGTATCGGAGCGAAGTACCAGTCACCGGCTACAGGAACTGTATATGGATTGTAATCATTGAACAGACCGTTCGGAATCCTTACACACCATACGTCACTCTCGAACTGTTTCCAGTTCTTTATTTCCTCTGCACCTGTTATTACAGCTTCGCCCTTTTTCTCGGAACGATACACTATCCTGTTCGCTTCTGTTCCGGCATTTTTGGGATTTACATATTCTCTGTAAATTCCCGGTGCTACGAGCACCTCATCTCCCGGTTTTGCAAGCCTTGCTGCTTCGGAGATCGTCTTAAACGGACTCTCTTTTGTACCACATCCACTTCGGAATGCCGATGCCGAAACATAATACTGCATGTTTTTTCCTCCTAAAAAATGTTTGTTGTTATGATCAAGTATCTTTGCTGTTCACGCATAAACGGACTCTTTTTATCATTAGTGTCTTTTATTTCGACTCTGCTTGTATAATACGTTTTTCAGACTTTCTGTTATATCATTTTTCTTTTTTGTTTTGTATAAATCTTTTAGCATTATGAGAGATGCACTGTTTTGGGCTTGCTTTTCTCTGACATATAGCAATTCTGTACATTTATTTTTGTCATTCATTCACTTTTTTATAAATTGTATATACTTTTATACTTGATTTTTACCTTTGTATAGGTTATTATTAAATCACCAACAAACAGAAAGATAAAGCAAAGGTAAGACGGCGAGAGCTTCATCGGACTTAGCTTATCGGACTGAAGAAAAGAATAGCAGAGATGCGGCGGCGAGAGCTTCACCAATTCAAAGCTATTCTTTTTTTGTGCGTTTTTGCAGAAAAGATGTTTTGAAACCTTAAAAATCAACCTTCCTGTCGTCTTTTTTATTGCCACAAGAACATATGTGTGCTATACTGTTTATGAACATTAGTTCTGTCTTTGAGGCTTTTGTTCTTATTTTTTTTGTGCTAGGATAAAGGAGAAAACAGCAGTTAATGAGTGAAAAAGATATCACTGAAAAGACACTCGAAGATTACAATGATGTGTTTGCTGACATCGTAAATGTATTGTTATTTGATGGTCAGCCCATTGTAAAAGAGGATGAGCTGATCGCCACCAGAGCCCGGTCTCAGCTTAAACTTGACGGTTCCATCCACGAACAGGAACGGGACAATGTAAAAATATGGCAAAGAAATAAATTTCGTATTGCCATGATAGGGTTTGAAAACCAGTCGGCCGTTGATAACTATGAGCCTGCACGGGTTCTTAGCTATGACGGATCCTCCTACAAGGAACAACTTGTAGAAATTGACAATTGCCGAAAAAAACGCATAAAACCGCCTTCATTAGTTCCGGTAATCACTATTGTGATAAATTTTAGCAAAGATACCTGGAAGAAGCATTCGCTATATGAGTGCATGGATATTCCTGATTTTCTGCGTAACTATGTAAGTGACTATAAAATAAATGTCATAAGTATCAAAGACCTATCGTTAGAACAAATTCAAAAATTCAAGAGTGACTTCGGAATTATCGCTAACTTCTTTTATAAACAATATCATGATGAAGATGATGTATCTGATAACAGGATAATGGATCATCCCGATGCAGTTCTAAAACTTATGAAGGCACTAACCGGAGATAACCGATTCGAAGAATCTCTAAATGAATTTTCAGAACAGGAAAGGAAGGGTATAACTATGTGTGAACTGTTAGATAAAATAGAGGCACGCGGTATTGAAAAGGGAATTATCATCTTCATCGAAGATAAACTGGAAGACAATATCCCGGATGATAAAATCATTGAAAAGCTCCACAAAAAATTCGACCTGACCACAGAAAAGGCAGAAGAATATATCGAGAAATGCCGGAATATGATGGCATCCAGATAATGTCACAGGCAGCGCTTCAAACTGAGGCGATGTGTTTGCGTGTATGATGCGGTTCTGTGCCCGTCTGTCACCTTACTGAAATCGCTCGAACAGACTTACAAAGCCCCCGACACGTTCATTTCCGTGTCGGGGGCTTTTAATTAATACTCTGCATCAAGTTTTTCTAAAAACTCATCTGAGCAATCACTCTTGGCGTAGGTCTGCTCCGGTGTCGGGAAAGTTCCAGCCTTTACTTCCGCATCGTATGCTTTGAAAGCTTCTTTCATCTGCTCTCCGACATTTGCAAATCTCTTTACGAATTTCGGCACATAGTCTCCGGACATACCAAGCATATCCTGATATACCAGAACCTGTGCATCACAGCAGCTGCTTGCACCGATTCCTATCGTGATGATATCGAGCTTCTTTGTGATAAGCGCTGCGAGCTTAGGCGGCACACATTCCAGTGTCACTGCAAATGCTCCGGCTTCCTGTACTGCAAGGGCATCCTCGAGGACACGACGTGCGTTTGCTTCACCCTTTCCCTGTACCTTGAAACCACCAAAGGCATTTACCGACTGAGGCGTCATACCGATATGCGCAACTACCGGAATTCCTGCATTAGTGATAAGGCGTATCGCAGGTGCGATATCTTTGCCTCCTTCGAGCTTTACAGCGCTGCAGCCTGTTTCCTTCATTATCCTGCCTGCGTTTTGAAGCGCCTGCTCAGGTGATATCTGATAGCTCATAAACGGCATATCCACACAGACAAAAGTGTTTTCACATCCCCTTACGACGCTTCTACCATATACGATCATCTCATCTACAGTTACAGGAAGCGTATCCTTATAGCCCTGCATCACCATTCCAAGGCTGTCTCCTACAAGGATCATGTTGATCCCGGCTGCGTCTACAAGGCGAGCTGTAGAATAATCATAGCAGGTTACCTGTGATATCTTTTCACCGTTCTTCTTCATCGCAGCAAGTGTTGCAACAGTATTCTTACTCATTTACAAGTTCCTCCCGTAATACATTTTCCATTTCGGAAAAATCAGTATCAGGATGTTTTTCTCTGGCTATCTGAATAAGATCTGAAGAAACCGTACAGTAAAGCTCTTTTTCTGCATTTGTGCGAAAACAGTCGATATGCTTACGAACCGTGCCGATATCATTTCGTTCTACAGGTCCCGTAAGTGCTTTTACCGGTCCGTCAGTAAGGATATGTCCTATATTGCTGCGTATCAATGGTGCCAGGGCTTTTCTTGCTCCAGTCTCACTGAAACCACACCCCTTAAGTAAACCGATGCTTTCATTGAGCAGAGCGCAGACAAGATTACTTGCTATAGCACAGCCTGCGTGATAGCTTACCTTGTCTTTCGGGTTTATCACCTGCGTTTTTGCCCCCATCAATTCAAGCTGTTCTTTCCATACATCTACGCATTTTTCATCTCCTTCAAGGCAAAAAAATGCACCCGTCAATTCCCTGTAAGTCGTAAACTTATCACTTATGGGAAATAACGGATGTATAGAAAAGACTAACGCACCGGCCTCTGCAGCATCAGGAAATGCTTCTCCTGCGGATATTGATCCACTGCAATGACAGATCTGTTTTCCTCTTATGTCGAACTTAATAAGCTCTTTGTAAATATCTGTGATCGTACCGTCCGGAACAGTTATAAATATCGCGTCACTATCATGAACCAGTCTTGAAAGCTCATCATAACAACAAGTACCTGTAAAATCCGCCGCTGCCTTTGCCGACTCTATATGCCTGCTATAATAACCGGTCATACGAATCCCGCCCTCGGTAAAAAATTTTCCAAGAGTACAGCCAACTTTTCCTGCTCCAATAAAACCTATTTTCATCGTATCACGCTCCTCTTTATCCTTTAGAGATGACGCGATGCTGTTCCTTACCAATAGGTGATCACAAAAAGAGTCTGTTCGGTATAGTTCCCACCAGGAATACCATCCGTTCGTTGTTTTTTTAACAACCAGTTGACCGTAACACAATGCTGAAATAAAGTCAATATCACTCGTATTTATAATTTGAAGGAGCAAGGTCATGATAAATATATTTCTCTTTTTCCGAGGTGTCTATCATGCCGGAGCTTATGCGTACGTAATGGATCATTTTATCAAGTTCTTCGTTTGTCACGGTTTTAAATGATCCCCCATTTCTATTTATATACGGGATCTCATCTGTATCTGACTTATCACCATTTTCATCTGTTTTTGCACAGGTGATCATTGCAGATTTAAGATCGCCGCTAAATGATGCAGCCCTTACTTCATATTTTTCCAGATCTTCATCAGCCCCATTATAGGAATACCAAACACCCTCCGCGTCGCAAAGATCATCAGAACCGTGATATTCATAGAGAGAATAAACATCACTTAAAAGTCCATTTGCATCTATCCTGTGATAATCCCATTCCTCACGATCATTTTTCCCTACATAGTCTGTTACAAAACCTCTGGTATCTATGGTATGTCTGCCTGTCCCATTAGACGGCTCCATGTATGTATCTATATAGCAAAGCTCAACATGCTCCTCATCCTGTTTTCTGAGGATCATATTGTAATCTATGACAGAATGCTCATCTGTCTTAAATCCAACTTCTATCAGCATCTCCACAACACCGTCAAAACCGCAGTCGATATAACGATATCTGAGATTTTCTATGTCTGCCTTATCTCCGGGTTCATAGGTATCCTGAACAAGTATCTTTAGTATTCCTTCTAAAGAGTAATATCCACCGTCCTCAAGTTCCGGAACTTCTGCAAAGGTATGTCCTTCTGTTCCCTGATAATACGCCCAGATCTGATTGTCTAAGAAGCCATTATAAAGATCCTCTGTAGCCTGATCGGGTTCGATACTAATTACTGTTTTTTGTTCTTTTGTATCACTGTCTTCACCTGCGATCACAGCATTTCCGCTCGCTGCATGATCATCATTCTGCGTCTCTTCCTCTGATATTTCTGATGACTCATCCGCTGCTTCACTATTCACAGTGTTTTCCTCAGACACTGTTTTTTTATCCGAAATACTATTTGCGACAGCTTTATTAAAAGCCGTCACGGATGCGATAGTTTTATCCAGTCCACATCCCGTTAGCAGTCCTGTTACTGCTGCTCCAATGAAGACACATACAAAAAATCTTTTCACAATTCTCTCCGCCCAAAAACCAAGAAAACGATCATATACCTCTATGCCGTTTTATATAAATACTGATGTACAGGCTTTATGATAGCAGATTTTTGTACGTGTACCAACTTACTTTTTTAGCAGCTTCATATCCCATCCTGCAAGGCGGCTGCCCGATTCCATGATGCGAGTGGCTACCATTTGCTTTTGTGCTAAAGCAGCCTGGAAGAATCGTCCGAGATAAGTGTCGGATTTTTTATCGCTACCTATATATTCCGCAACGTGCTCATCCATGTCGAAATCCGGGATTTTTTCTCCTGAAAGGCTCTCTCCGAAGGCCTTCCAGTCATCGGATGCGTCTACCTGACGCTTTGCGATGATCCCGCGTATCTTTTCGATATGCGGCGCTATCTCTTCTTCAGCATAGGTTTCTTTCTGAAAATCATCCTTTTTCCCTTGCAGATACATCATTGCATAAACCATCTGTGAAAATGCACACTCGTAGTCATGCGGATTGTCCTTAACGATTTCTTTGTAACCGCCCCACGCCGGCAGATAGACATAGCGGATAAAACTGTAATCCGGCAAATGCCCTGCTCTACCATGCCCAAGATTCATTATAGAATTTTCGTCAGATTGATAAACGCTGCCGACATAAACCGG
>CAMVTN010000078.1 GCA_947170415.1 uncultured Lachnospiraceae bacterium
GGTGATAGCGTTTCCTCTGATGTACAGAAATGCAAGGAGTGCATTTGAATTAGTCGATATTAACCTGATCCATGCCGGAAGAACTTTAGGAATGTCCGAAACAAAGATCTTTTTTAAAGTAGTCCTGCCGACAGCCGGACCGGGGATTGCAGGAGGAACGATACTGACTTTTGCGAGGGCTCTTGGTGAGTTCGGAGCAACGTCCATGCTTGCAGGAAATATATCGGGGAAAACGGCTACTATTTCCCAGAGGATAGCGATGGTCTTACAGGATCAGGACTATCTGACAGCTGGGATATGGGTGGGCATTGTTATGATCATTGCGTTTATGGTCATTTTTTTGTTTAACCTCGTTGTAGGGAAGACGAGCAAAAATGTGCACAGATGGTGAATGAATGAGCATAGATATAGATATAAATAAAAGACTTTCGAATTTCTGTCTTCATATGTCTTTCAGAGAAAATTCGAAGAGGATAGGAGTTCTGGGAGCATCGGGAGCCGGTAAATCCATGATGCTGAAAATGCTGGCAGGAATAGAGAAACCGGATAACGGAAAGATCATATTGGACAACAGAGTTTTGTTTGACTCTGAAGATCATATCAACTTAAAACCGCAAAAAAGAAATGTGGGGTATCTGTTTCAGAACTATGCTCTTTTTCCTAATATGACGGTGTCACAGAATATAGAGGCAGGACTCAAGGGAGATAAAGAAAAGGTGCAGAGCAGAGTAAGTGAGATGGTACAAAAATTTCGACTTACGGGCTTGGAGGATTCTCTTCCGGGAAAGTTGTCGGGAGGACAGCAGCAGAGAGCAGCGCTTGCACGTATTATGGCATATGAGCCGGAGATGATACTTCTCGATGAACCATTTTCTGCACTTGATGTTTATCTGAAAGACCGTATGCAGGAAGAACTCATGGAAATGCTTTCTGATTATGATGGTACTGTGATAATGGTTTCGCACTCACGGGATGAAATATATCGCTTTAGCGACACACTTGTGGTTGTTGATGAAGGAAAGATCATTAGTCACGGAGACACGAGAAAAATATTTACACAACCGGAAACAAAGACAGCGGCGGTACTTACGGGATGTAAGAATATTTCGAGAGCGGAAATAGCAGATCCGCATGTAATAAAGGCAGTGGACTGGGGGATAACACTAAAGGTGAAACAGGTCATACCGGAGAACATCCGCTATATAGGATATCGCGCGCATCAATTCAAACCGGTATGGGGAAGCAGAGAAGAAAATTGCGTCCGGTTTGATTTGTTGTCAAAGGCTGAGCTTCAGTTTGAAAAGAACTTTTATGTGAAGCCGGAAAGTGATAGTTGTGACAGAGATTCGATGATCACATGGTTGGTACAGAGAGAAAGATGGGATGAACTAACCGAAAAGGGCGATCCGGATTATCTGAAGTTTGTGGAAGAGGATATGCTGTTTTTGAGATGATACGTAACTATTTAGAATCCTTTGAGTTCTGATGGTTTGGGTAACTCACAATTAAAGAACTGACCATTAAAGAATAGATCAGATGTTGAAAAATAAATGTTTATAGATGAGGAGCAGTATGATGAGTGAAAGCAGTGCACCGATATCAGAATTCACGCATTTTGATGATGATGGAAATGCGGTGATGGTTGATGTTTCTGATAAAACTGTTACAAAGAGAGAAGCTGTTGCGAAGGGAACCATCAAAGTTTCTTCAGAGGTTTTCGATGCGATAAAGGGACATAAGGTAAAAAAGGGAGATGTGCTGACGGTGGCGCAGGTTGCCGGGATTATGGGGGCAAAGAAGACCTTTGAACTGATACCAATGTGTCATATTTTAAATCTTACCAATGCAAAAGTTTGGTTTCAGATGAATGAAGAGGACATGACGATAGATGCATATTGCAGGGTAAAAACTGAAGGAAAAACAGGAGTTGAGATGGAAGCCCTGACGGGAGTGAATATTGCGCTCCTTACGATCTATGATATGTGTAAAGCTATTGACAAAAGAATGATTATGACGGATATTCATTTGGTTGAGAAGATGGGCGGTAAGAGCGGAGACTTCCGTTTTTAACGTTTTGATGGCAATACGGGATCCTTTGGAGAAAGATTTAGATGGTAGATAACGAAATTCAGTGGGATAAATTGCTGAAGATAAAGACAACCGGCAGAGATGATACAAACGCGGATCAGTATCGTTTTCCTTATGAGCCGACACCGTACAGTGTTCTTGAAAGACTGGCAAACAGTGGATACATAAGGAAGAAAAATGTTTTGATAGATTACGGCTGCGGAAAAGGAAGGGTAAGTTTATTCCTTTCATACCAGACTCGATGCAGATCGATCGGTGTGGAGTATGATGACAGGATATATGCAGATGCTGAAGTTAATAGGGAAAACGGAGTTTCCGGCAGAAGAACTGAGTTTTTAAAGCAGGGTGCAGAAGATTTTAAGGTGCCATCCGATGCAGACAGGATGGTGTTTTTTAATCCTTTTTCCGTAGAGATCTTAAGAAAAGTGATAGCACGTGTTACAGAATCGTACTATGAAAATCCGCGAGAAATTCTTATGTTTTTCTACTATCCGTCAGATGAGTATATGTCATTTTTAATGACAGTTGATGAACTTGAATTTATGGACGATATTGATTGCAGGGATTTATTTCCGGGAGAAGATCCCAGAGAGAAAATAGTGATATTCAGGATGGGATGATAAAGTATATACGATATCGTGAAGAAATACAGATAAATGCAGAAACTCCCGCAGCGAGGGTCATTACTACGGAAACCTTCGTTACGGGAGTTTGCTGTATCCTAAGCTATAAGATTTTTTGCTGATATCCTGCGATCATCGATATTTCTTTTTTAGGGAGAAGCCTCGTCCTTCCACTGTGTTTACGCGGCTAACGGCGATAAAGCTTACAGGATCGATCTCTTTTATGGTCGCTTCTACACGGGGGAGTGCACGGTTTTGCACGATGGTTATCAGGACATTTTGAGGTTGTTTCAGATAGCCTCCTTCACCGTATAGAACTGTGACACCGTGATCAAGTTCATTGAGGATGCTCTGACGGATCTCCTCTGCGTGTTCGCTTACGATAGTTATCTGTGTCCGGCTCTGTCCTATGAGGAGGAATTTATCGAGAATAACTGTGTAAAGAAGAACCATGACTATGCCATAGAGAATATTTTCGAGCGGCATAAAAAGCGCCTGAGCGATGATCACAGTGAAGTCGAGGATATTCATCGTAAGGGATAACGGAAGTCCGAAGTGCTTTTTAAGGCTCAGAGGTGGAATATCCATACCGCCTGTAGATGCGCCTGCGTGAATTACTATACCAAGAGAAAGACCTACGCCCACACCGGAAAAAATTGTACATAAAAACATATCATTTGTTAAAATAGTATTGCCGAGTACGAGCTTTATGATCTCAAGGGAAATAGGATAGGATAAAGTACTGAGGACTGTTGTTGCGGCGAATTTTTTACCAAGATCAAATAAGCCCCAGAGTAAAAGGAGGCCGTCCATTATAAATATGGATCCTGAGATCGGGATACCGGATGTACGCTGAAGAGCAAGCGCGATACCGGTAGTTCCGCCGGTGACAAGACCTGACGGTTCCAGAAAAAGTCTGACTGTCAGCGCGTAAAGAAAAGTGCCGACGATAGTCATCAGGACTGATTTTATTAGATTCTTTTTGTCTGTTTTACTACTCATAAATGCTCCGAAAGATGTTATTATTAACGTCACTAAATATTTGTGGACGATGTATAAGATTATAGACTTTAACCCTGCATGGATGCAAGAGAGTTACGGTTTATAAGTAAAAAATAAGCTATAGGAGATTTTGGATGAAAGTCTGTTTATTAAATGATTCATTTCCGCCGGTTATCGACGGCGTTGCAAATGTAGTGACAAATTATGCGCATATACTTACGGAGAAGCATGGAGCGGAAGTGTTGGTAGGTACACCGGAATACCCGGGGAGCGATTACGACAGCTATCCGTTTCAGGTAGTTCCGTATAAAAGCTTTGATACCACAAAGATAGTCAAAGGATACCGCGCAGGAAATCCGCTTGAAATGCGTTCTGCCACAAAAATGATAGATTTCAGACCTGATATCATTCATTCACATTGTCCGGTGTCTTCTAATGTACTGGCACGTCTCATCAGAAACGAGACCGGAGCGCCGGTAGTTTTTACCTATCATACGAAATTCGATGTGGATATCGCGAGAGCTGTTAAGGACAAATTTTTGCAGCAGGAGAGTATCAAGGCACTGGTAGGTACGATATCGGCCTGTGATGAAGTGTGGTGCGTAAGTGAGGGCGCAGGAGAAAATCTAAAGTCGCTGGGCTTTGAGGGCGAGTACAGAGTAGTTTCAAACGGAGTGGACTTTGAAAGAGGACGGGCGTCTGAAGAAAAAGTTGCAGAAGATACGAGAGAGTATGATCTTCCGGAAAATGTACCGGTATTTCTCTTTGTGGGACGAATGATGGCATATAAGGGAATACCGCAGATATTGGATTCATTAAAGATCCTTTCAGAGCAAGGCACAGATTTTAGAATGGTCTTTATAGGGAAAGGCGCAGATCTCGATAACTTTAAGGAAAAAGCAAAAGAGTATGGTATAGATGACAAGACATTTTTTATCGGTGCGATATATGACAGGGAAGTCCTGAGAGCGTGGAATACAAGAGCAGATCTTTTTGTATTTCCGTCGACTTATGATACAAACGGAATAGTTGTCCGTGAGGCAGCGGCATGCGGTCTTGCAAGTGCGCTTATCCGTAATTCTTGTGCAGCAGAGGGAATCACTGATGACAGGAATGGATTTATCATAGATGAAACTGCAGAGTCGCTTGCGGAGCTTATGACTAGAGTGAGCAGGGATCTTTCTCATGCAAGGGATGTAGGACAGCACGCGATGGATGAAATTTACATATCGTGGGATGACTCGGTGAGAGATGCCTATGACAGATATGGTGAGATCCTAGAAGATGTGAAATCCGGAAAGATGGAGATCAGACGAAAGACAATGACTGACCATATGTTGGATGTTACAGCAGATGTCATTCATTACACAGAGAAGATAATCGATCTGCAGAAAAAGACATTCATAGATCTGCCAATGAGGGCATTTGAGGGAATGCGTGAAAACGCTCTGGATATGGTCGATACCATAATAGAAGCGCAGGAACGCAGAAATGAAGAAATGCGCGGGCTCACTGATAATGCAGAAAAGAGTATGATGGAAATGTATGAGAGACAGGAAAACTTCACGGAAACATTTCGTCAGAGCATAAAGGATGTGATAGATGATGCAAGGAAGGGATTGGTATAAAACAGCTGTTTTTTATCAAATATGGGTGCGAAGCTTTGCTGATGGAAACGGTGACGGGATCGGAGACCTTTATGGCGTGTACAAAAAATTGCCGTATATAAAGTCGCTTGGAGTAAATGCCATATGGTTTTCTCCTCTGTATCCATCGCCAAATGCGGATTTTGGCTATGATATATCGGACTATTGTGATATCCATCCGGATTATGGCAATCTGGAAGCGTTTAAAAAGGTGCTTCAGCGTGCACATGACCTTGGTATGAAAGTAGTCATGGATCTGGTGATCAATCATACATCGGATGAGCACCGTTGGTTTAGAGAGAGCTGCAAGGGTAAGGATAATCCGTACAGTGACTACTATATATGGAGAGATAAGCCAAATAACTGGAACTCGATCTTTGAGGGAAAAGCGTGGGAATATAATGCAGAGAGAGGACAGTATTATCTGCATATTTTTGCAAAAAAGCAGCCTGATCTAAATATGGATAACCCAAAAGTCCGTGAAGAAGTGAAGAAGATCATGCGATTTTGGCTGGATATGGGAGTGGACGGATTTAGAGAAGATGTGATCACTTTTATATCAAAAAAAGAAGGGCTGCCGAATGGACTGCCGTTTCTGCCGATCGTAAACGGTATGCCGTACTATAAGGACGGACCGCATATAGTCGAGTATCTGAAAGAATTTAGGGAAGTAAGTGATGAATATGATTCAGTCCAGATAGGTGAGGGACCGATGACTACGGTGCGTTCGGCGCTCAGGTATCTCACAGGGAAAAATAAGAGTCTGGATCTCATGTTTTCCTTTGACCATATGCTTGCGGACTGTTTTTATACAGAGTATCTGCATAAAAAGTTTGATCTCGTAAAACTAAAGGCTGCATTTACAAAATGGCAGAAAGCTTTGAACAGGAGAGCATGGAATACGCTTTATCTGGAAAATCACGATCATCCGCGGATCATCAGCAGGTATGGAAGCGAGAAGTTTTGGAGCGAGAGTGGGAAAATGCTGGCGGTCTGTTACATGTTCCAAAAGGGCACACCCTTTATCTATCAGGGACAGGAAATCGGAATGACGAATATACATCTAAGTGATATAGCGCACTATGTGGATGTATCGTCGATCATGAATTTCGAAGCCTTTAATACAAAGGATCCGCTGAGAAAACGTATGGCGCGGATATATGTTTCAAGTCGTGATTCGTCGCGTACGCCCATGCAGTGGGATAGTTCGAGATATGCCGGTTTTTCGAGAGTAAAACCGTGGTTTTATATCAACCGTAATTATAAGACAGTAAACGTGAAGGAGGAGGAAAAGGATCCCGGAAGTATACTGAATTTTTACCGAAAATGCATAGATATGAAGCGCCATAGTAAAGCTATGATAAACGGGTCATACAGAGAATTCTTTCCTAAAAACAGGCATATTTATACTTACGAAAGAGCGCTGGATAATGCGCGGTATCTGATAGTGTGCTCTTTTTCTACTCACGGGAGACACTGGAAACTACCGGAAGAGTATGTTGGCAGGGTTGGAAAACTCATACTCTGCAATTATTCGATGCCTATTTCCACTACGGTGTCACAGCAGCCGAGAGATCTGCTGAGGCCGTACGAAGCGAGGGTTTATCGGTTTAAGGTGTGATGACAGTAATGATAAACAGATTGTTCTGGCTTGCAAGATGATGTAAGGGTCAAAGGTTTTTGATCTTGTCGTCATCAATGTGAGTTGGGATAGTCTGTTTTTTTATACTAAAATGCTATTTAAAATAGCAAAAAGTGATGCAAAGTGCTATTATAGTCGTTGTACGGTTATGTAAACAATAAGGGTTTGTTTGCGACCTGCAAAAAGTGAACACCAGGGGGGAATAAGGTACCATGCGTAAGAAGTATTGCGAGAATGCAGTGATCCTCACGGATCTCGCGGTCTTTGCGATTGCATTTATATGCAGTCTCCTTATCAGGTATGGAGGGGAAGCAAGGCATGTGCTATTTGACTATAACTACAGCCAGAACATAGGCGTGCTGTTTATATATCTAATACTTTATTTGCTGATCATATTTGCTGTCAGGGGAACGGGCGGGTATAAACTCGGTCGGAACATCCCGGAGCAGGTAATCTATGTGGTGAGAAATCAGGGGATACTCCTCATGATCATCATCCTCTTTGCATTCTTCACACAACGGGGAATGAGTTTTTCCAGAATATTTGTAGCATATACATTTTCGATAAGCGCTGTGCTTGATCTGATAGCGAGATCGATGCTGAGACATAACTGTGAAAAAGTATCCCGACAGGATATGAGACACAGAAAAAACAGTCGGAGCTCAGTTCATTCGGTATTTACCATTGATGAGCATGTAGTACGAGAACTTTACGGAGATGAGCTGCCGGAACCGAGAGAAGCGGATCTCGCGGATGAGGGGGCAGCGGGCAGAGATGGATTCGAAAAATATCGTCATGTATTTGCCATAGGCTGCAAAGGAATTCCTGCGACTTACGGCGGCTTTGAGAGCTTCATGGATAATCTTACTCGGAATAAGAAAGATACGAAACTCATGTATCACGTAGCGAGGATAAGTCGTGACACTCTTAGATTTGAGTACAATGATTCCGTTTGCTTTGACATACCGGTACCTGATATAGGCGCAGCAAAAGCTATCATATATGACTGCTCTGCTATTGAATATAGCATCCGCTATTGCAAGAGGCATCCGGAGATAAAAAATCCTGTTTTTTTCATAATGGCATGCAGGATCGGACCGGTCATTTCTATTTACAAAAATAGGATACATAAACTCGGAGGAAAGCTGTATGTGAATCCTGATGGGCATGAGTGGAAGAGAGCAAAGTGGAACCGCTTCATAAAAAAGTATTGGAAAGTCTCGGAACGGCTCATGGTAAAACACGCGGATCTGCTTATATGTGACAGCAGAAACATAGAGAAGTATATGCATGAGATGTATGCGGAATATGAACCGAAAACCACCTTTATCCCGTACGGAAGTGACATAAAGGCATCGGTACTGAAAGATGATGATAATGATTTCCAAAGGTGGCTCAGATTTAATAGATTGAAGCCCGGTGAGTACTATCTGGTCGTAGGACGGTTCGTCCCGGAAAACAACTTTGAAACAGTGATCAGGGAATTTATGAAGAGCGATACAGAAAGAAAACTCGCGATCATCACTACGGAAAACAGCAGATTTCTTGATGAGCTGCAGAAAAAGTTAAAGTTTGAAAGTGATAAGAGGATACGTTTTACAGGAACTGTTTATAACGAAGAACTTTTGAAAAAAATCAGAGAGAACGCATTTGCATATATACACGGTCATGAGGTTGGAGGTACCAATCCAAGTCTGCTGGAGGCGCTCAGCAGTACGAATCTCAATCTCTTAAATGAAGTCAGATTTAATACAGAAGTCGGAGCAGATGCGGCACTTTATTGGAATAAAAGTGATAAGAGCCTGCATGATCTCATCAAGTATGTGGAGGAACTTGATGAACCTGAGATCGAGGAATATGGAAATAGAGCAAAGCGCAGGATAGAGAAGGAATATCTCTGGAATGAAACCTGCGAAAACTATGAAAGGGTGTTTAGAGAGGAGAGTAATTAAATAAACGATGTTAAAGAAAAAGACTGAAGTAAAAGAATTGTTTTCATTTAAGTTTCTGAAGGAATTTATAGGAGTTTATCTGGCATTTTTCTTCCTGCTTTTCCCGCTTTATTATGAGCGGAACTATTCACACATTGGTGAAGTGAAATGGAAGATCTACAGGAATTTCACGTTGTACATAAAGATGTTGGGCGTGACGGTCCCGACAGCATTGGGTGTGATGGTGGTTGTTTTTCTCCTGCACATGAGAGCTCTTGGAAAGACAGGGGAGAGAGAACAGTTTTGGAAATCGGTTTCTAAAACTGATATATGTGCGTTAGCATATATTATAATCTGCTTTGTATCGACGATAATCACACCTTACAAAGAATATGTAGTCATGGGCTCAGGTGGATGGTACTGCGGATTGATCTTTCAGCTGTCGGTAGTGCTATTGTACTTCTTTGTATCACGGTACTGGAGATGGGATGACATCATGTTTATGGCGTATCTGGGAGCGTCAGCAGTGGTGTACCTTCTGGCAGTATTTCATAGATTCAGTATTGATCCATTTAAGTTTTATGCAGGTATTTCAGAGCAGGAAAAGAGAACATTTTTGACAACGATGGGACAGAATACCTGGTACTCAAGCTATCTCGTTATAATCTTCCCAATCGGACTTTTCGCATATTGGTATGTGAAGAAAAAGTCATACAGGATCGCAACTTTCATGTATCTGGTGCTTGTATCCATGACTATCGTAACACAGGATTCGGATAGCACATTTTTGGCACTCTTTGCGATAAATCTGGTGCTTTTTGCAGTATCATTCAGGTCAAATGAGTATATGATAAGGTATTTTGAAAGTCTAGTGGTGATGTTAACCACTTGGCGTATCGTGGGCTTTATGCAGATGATATTTGCAGATAGCGTACTCACAACCGGAAAGATCATGCTCTTTTGCAGTCAGAGTAATCTTATGTGGATACCGTGGGCTGCATCCGTCGCAATTTACGTGCTTTTAAGAAAACTGGATAAAGAGCATAAACTGGATGTAACGAAGTACAAGTGGATCTATAAGGTGCTGATAGCTGCGGTTCTGCTTGGTATAGCGGCACTTGTAATCTACATCGTGCTGAATACGACAGGTGCTTTGCCGGAGAACCTGAGGAGCACAAGTAATTATCTGTACTTCGATGACGGCTGGGGAAATCACCGCGGTATTAACTGGAAGATGGCGGTAAATACCTATATCGCTACATCAAAAGATCATCCGTGGATGGCAGTTATTGGTGGTGGTCCAGACTCATATGTCGAATCAAATGCGATCTATTTTGGAAAGCTGATCGAAGATTACTTTGGATCAAGGGGATATGGTTCGGTGCAGTCTGCGCATAACGAGTTCCTTACAGAACTGGTATGGGGCGGAGCGCTGGGATTAATAGCATATGTCGGTATCTTTGTGACAGCGATCATCAGAAATCTGAAAGCCTCAAAGAAAACACCGGAGAGCCTGGCAATAGTACTGGCGATAGTTGGATATATGGCACATAACTTTTTCTGCTACCAGCAGGTAATCTGCACACCAACGATTTTCATAATTATCGGAATGGGAGAATGTATCGCCAGAATGGGTGAACTGAGACTCATATCAGATGGGGGCTGAAAAGAGATACGGGATAGGAGTTAAATTAAGAGAAATATAGAGCATAAACAAACACCTGACAGGTAATCTTCCTGATCAGGTGTTTGTTTAATTTATAGGAAATTCCATTGGAATTTCGATAAAATAAATCCTGAGGCTGTATCCATTGAAAAAAAGATTATCAAATGGGATAATTTAATAATGACAGGGTCAAAAGTAAAAAATGATAAACAGGAGAGACATATGTTTTGTTCTAAGTGCGGAAATAATCTGAGTGAGAATGCAAAATTTTGTCCGAAGTGCGGAGCTAAGGCACC
>CAMVTN010000079.1 GCA_947170415.1 uncultured Lachnospiraceae bacterium
ACAGAGCCAAAATTTCTATCGGAGAAAGATAATGAGTGAGACCATGTGAAGTGTTTTCATTATTCGAAGCTCCCATAAAAAGCCCCCCTTTACATACTATATTTATCGTTTATGGCTTTGAAATTCAAAAGAGTTGTGCCATTGTTCCATCAAAAATGCACAAAATATACAATTTTTAGTTTAAAATACACATGAAAAAATAGAATGAGCCTGCCTATTGGCGAGGACGATGGACTTTTTCAGGGGAAAAGAGGGGGAAATTGAATAGTTTAGGGTCGATTACCGCAATTTTTGACAATACGTCTGAGATAATCTGCTTTTTTGACAGCGAAGGCCTTATCAGATACATCAATGAGCCCGGGAAGAACGAGCTGAAGGTCGATATGCTGGAAGCAAACATCAGGGATATTCTGCCCAATTTTTTCCAACGTGATAAAGATAATCTCGAGTATGTGGAATAAAAGGCGATGCATATAGAAAGAATCATAGCTGTTTTCCTGTGAAGCTGAAGGTCTTTATGACTGAAAATGCACTCCGGAAAAAGATGGGGGCATGCATCATGACAGATATGCGTGATCTTGATCTGCAGCGTAAACAGATAAAACAGATGGAAGACAGCATGAAGGACGCGCTGAAAGCACGGGATGAATTTGTAGCAAATCTCACTCATGAGCTTCGGACGCCTGTGAATGGTATAAAGGGGCACATAAATAACCTCAAAGCTGATGAAGAAGACGCTGCCAAGAGACGCACGATGAATATTGTTCTTTCCTGTTGTGAAAACATGGAAAAGATCATTAATAATCTGCTTGATTACGCAAAGATAGAAAACGGAAAGATGGAGATACAGACCGAACCGTTTTCGCTGCATAAGCTGATAAAGCAGTGCATAGATACATCGATAGCTGTCGCAAATGAAAAAGGACTGAATCTCGTTTATCACATAGCAGATAATGTGCCGGATAAGGTTATCGGTGATGAATTCAGGCTCAGTCAGGTAATAAATAATCTCATAAACAATGCTCTTAAATTTACGAGTATTGGTCAGGTGTCACTGGAACTGCATACGACAAAGAGAAGCGGTAAGGATATAGAACTTACCTTTTTTGTCATGGATACGGGAATAGGAATGACAAAAGAGGATAAGGACAAATTGTTTAAGAGCTTTACTCAGGTGGATGGATCCATCACCAGAAAATATGGTGGAACAGGTCTGGGACTGTATGTTGTAAAGCAGATCATAGAGCTTATGGGCGGTCATATAGAAATCGAGAGTGAAAAAGGTAAGGGTTCGACTTTTATATTTACCGTAAATCTGCAGGTTGAGGATAGCGCAGAGGGTGAAGCACAGGAAATCAGTATAGACGATCTGAAGAAAACGCTGAATTTCAGTCCGGAGTCACAGGAGATACAGGAGATCGCGGAGTATGGAAGTCAGCAGAATATAAAGACCATGAGGGATCTCATAGAGAAGACGGTTCTCTGCGTGGAACTCGATAACTGGGAGAAAGCGGAAGGTTTTTCGGACAGCATAAAGAAGCTTACTGCAAACGCACCAAAAGAGGTTTCGGGACTGGCACTGAGACTTGCTATGAATATCAGAAAAGAAAAGAAAGAAAAATGTTCGGAGTATCTTAACGAGTTAACAGGGATCATAGATTCGTTAAATGAGGAAACGAGAGGGGAGAGTTGAGATGGCTGATAAAAAGGCGACGATACTTATCGTTGATGATGCGATCATCAATATCGGTTTGCTCGAAGATATTCTGGAAGATCTTGGATACGAGACACTCTCAGCGACAAGCGCAGCAGAAGCTACATCTATCCTCACCGAGAAGCTGCCGCAGATGGTGCTTCTCGATATTATGATGCCTGACGTAAATGGATACGAATTCTGTCAGATGCTTAAGGAAAATCCACATACGAGAGATATTCCCGTAATATTTGTATCTGCAGCGGAAAGTGATGATGAGATGGAGAAGGCTTTTGAGATAGGAGGAGTGGACTTCATCAGAAAGCCTTTTAACATGATCGAAATAAAAACCAGAGTGTCTACACATCTCAATATCTATTTATTAAAAAGGGAATTGCAGGAGAGTAACCGCAAATTGCATAGTGTGGTCAATGACCAGGTAAAAAAGATCGAAGATGAAAAGAAGCGCATCTTAAAGAACATTGCAGGACTTAATGAAGCAGGAGAAGAAGGAAAGAAGAGAGGAAAAAACGTAGCTTCAAATTCCAGGATGCTTGCCCAGGCTCTGAATTTTACAGAAAAATATGAGTCAAAAATATCATTTTCATTTATAGAGGGTATAGAAATCGGCGGAATTATCCGAGAAATTGATTATAAGATTTTTAGGATATTCTTTTCAGAGGAAGAAAAGAACGAAGCAGTAACTGCTGCATCGGATGCTGTAAAAAGTTACAAAGAAAAGTGGGATGGAAGTGGATTGCCGTTAGGCCTGAAAGGGGAAGAAATCCCGCTTGCTGCGAGAATTGTATGCATAACTGACAGATTTGATGTTTTAACTGCTGAGGGACTTTCGAGAGAAGAGTGTTTTGAAAAGATGAAGGGCGAGCGGGAGAAGACATTTGATCCTTATCTTCTTGACCTGTTTTTACGCATAGAAAAACAGATGAAGTGAATGATCATTTTATAAATGGGGTAGTGAAATCAGATGACGGATGCGGAATTCAACAGGCTTGTAGAATTTTTGGAAAGCAGATACGGCATAAATCTTGCGAGTAAGAAGGTAATAGTTCAGGGAAGGCTGGATAATTATCTTGCAAGACAGGGATATGCCACCTATGACGAATATCTGAATGCGGTTGAAGGTGACAGGAGCGGTCACGAACTGCAGAACATGCTGAATATTCTGACTACAAATCATACTTATTTCTGGAGAGAACCTGACCATTTTGTGTTTTTACGTGAAGTCATCCTGCCGTGGATAGTGGAAAAGGAAAGACATACTCATGACATAAGGATATGGTCCGGCGCCTCGTCTTCCGGAGAAGAACCCTATACGATCGCGATGGTGATAAAGGATTTTCTGGGGCTCAACTATGGCAATTGGGATTCGACACTTCTTGCGACGGATCTTTCAAGTGAGGTACTGAAATTTGCCATGAAGGGTGTTTACCTCAAGGAAAAAATAGAAGTTCTTCCTCCTGCATGGCAGCGATCCAATTTCAAAAGAGTGGATGAATTTAATTACAGGGTGTCTGATGACATAAGAAAAAATGTGCTTTTCAGACAGTTTAATCTTATGAATGATTTTCCTTTCAGTAAAAAAATGCACTGCGTATTCTTGAGAAACGTAATGATATATTTTTCGGAAGATACAAAGAGGAAACTTGTAAATAAGATATATAACATACTTGAGCCCGGAGGTTATCTGATCATCGGAAACACTGAAAACATCGACAAAGAAGCGACGAGGCTTGAGTATGTGAGACCGTCTGTTTTCAGAAAAACTGATATGTGATTAGTAATCCGGGGAGAAATATGAGGAAAATAAAGGTACTTGTCGTAGATGATTCTATGATGTTTGCTGACCTCATGGTGCGCGGACTTGGATCTGATCCGTCAATGGAGGTCGTTGGAGTTGCATCTAATCCTTTTGAAGCAAGGGATATGATACTGCAATTTAGACCTGATGTCATGACCCTTGATATAGAGATGCCGCGGATGGACGGTATCGAATTTCTGCAGCGTCTCATGCCGCAGTACCCGATACCGGTAGTAATGGTAAGTTCTTTAAGTGACAAGGTCTTTGATGCATTGAAGGTCGGCGCTGTGGACTTTATATCAAAGCCGGTGAACATGACACGTGAAGAGGTCTTAAATTACCTGAAGCGGGAACTCTGTACTAAGGTAAAGATAGCGTCTACGGTAAATGTAAGTCAGATGAAACGTGTTATTCCCAAAGGAAATGATGTTTCCTCAGGGAATATAAAGAATAGTGATCTTGTGGTCGCACTGGGAGCATCTACCGGAGGAACAGAGGCTCTTTGTGATGTCATCATGGGATTCAGGAGTGATATTCCGGGAACCATCGTGACTCAGCACATGCCTCCCGGATTTACAAAGATGTTTGCTGAGAGACTTAATAACCAGTGTGCCGTGAAAGTTAAAGAAGCTCAGACAGGAGATGTGATCTCACCGGGACTCGTTCTCATAGCGCCGGGGGACAAGCATCTGCGTCTCGTAAAAAATGGTGACAGGTTTCAGGTGGAATGTAAAGCCGGTGAAAGAGTAAGCGGACATTGTCCGTCCGTAGATGTAATGTTTGAATCTGTCGCAAGGACTGCCGGAAGAAAGGCTGTAGCAGCATTACTCACCGGTATGGGAAAAGACGGAGCTGATGGACTTTTGGCTATTAGACGGAGCGGCGGACATACGATAGGACAGGATGAGGCATCGTGCGTGGTTTATGGTATGCCAAAAGTCGCATATGATATCGGAGCAGTTGAGTACCAGTTGCCGCTAAATGCCATTTCAAACAAGATATATAGCGTTTTGAGCACAATGTGATGACGTCAGGGTTCAAAGTAAGGAGGAGCTATGAAGATACTCATTGCAGAAGATGATTTTGCAAGCAGAAAATTTATCATGAACCATATGTCAAAATATGGAGAGTGCGACGGTACTGTTGACGGACAGGAAGCGGTAGAAGCATATGTCATGGCAGATGAAGATGATGAGCCGTATGATCTCATATGCCTTGATGTAATGATGCCTGAAATGGACGGATATCAGGTGCTTAAAACTATAAGAGAGATCGAGAGACAAAAAGGGCTTTCTACAAAGGAACAGGCAAAGATAATCATGATGACTGCTCTTTCTGCTGAGAAAAATGTGAAGATGGCCTTTGAACTCGGATGTACAGTTTATTGCGCAAAGCCAGTTGATGTAGATAAGCTTGATGAGGCTATGAAGAAGCTGGGGGTTAGGAAATAAAACAGTAACGTTACGGATACATGAAAGGAGGGGCAGATGGGCGACGAGCTTGATAGCATGCTTGACATGTATCTATATGAGAATGGCCAGCTATTGGAACAGCTGGAAATGACGACTCTTGAGAAGAAAGATGAAGATAGCTTTGATGAGGAAGATATCAACCTGTTCTTTCGTGTCATGCATACGATAAAAGGATCCTCAGGTATCATGATGTTTGATGACATCATGAAGCTCTCACATAAGCTGGAAGATGTATTTTTTTATATCAGAGAGTCACATCCGGATAATGTGCCGCATCTGGAACTGGTTGAGAAGATCCTGGCGGTATCGGATTTCCTTAGAGAGGAATTTGAAAACATAAAGGACGGTGGAGAACCAACAAAGAGTTCTGCCGGTCTTATAAAAGATATAGATAAATTTTTAGGAAAACTCAAGAATGAGATCCTTGAAGAAGATAAGGAACTTCCGGAAGCGCCAAAGGATGAAGGTCCGACTCAGTTCTATATCGGAGCGGCAGGTGGAGAGCATTTCAAGTATTACCATATAATCGCATATTACCGTAATGATACGCAGATGAGTAATATCCACGCTTATGCGCTGGCAAATTCCTTAAAGGAAATAACTGAGGAAATGTATTATTCACCGGAGGACATCATTACGAATGAAGCATCCGGAGATGTGATACTTGAGCAGGGATTTAAGATCCTTATAAAGACAAATCTTGAACTTGAAGATGTTAAGGCTGCGCTTGGCGGTTTTGATGTAGAAAGTACAGATGTATCCCAGTGCAGTAAGGATGAATTTGAGGCAGGATTTGATGTTCCGGCACCTATAGTCGGGTCAGATACGATCGACCTTGGCGAAGGTGATAAGGAAGTAAAAGAAGAGAAGAAAGAAGAGGCAGAGGTCAAGCCCGGTGACTATGTCATTGAGAGTAAATCAGCCGGTAAAAAGGCGACTCTTGCAAAGAATAAGAAGCCGAAGGCTCCTGCCACAAGTTATATAAGCGTAAATGTAAATAAGATCGATCAGCTTATGGACCTTATCGGTGAGATCGTTATCGCAGAATCGGTAGTTCTGCAAAATCCCGATCTGAATGTTCCGGGACTAAATCTCACGAATTTTAATAAATCAGCAGCACAGCTCACAAAATTTGTGTCTGAGATGCAGGACGTGATCATGTCCATGAGAATGATGACACTTACCAATACTTTCCAAAAGATGAACAGAATCGTATTTGATACATCAAGGAAAGTCGGTAAAGACATTGAGTTTAAGATGATCGGTGAGAATACGGAGGTTGATAAAAATATCATCGAGCATATTTCGGATCCGCTGATGCATATGATCAGAAATTCCATTGACCATGGAATAGAAGAAAAGGCAGACCGGAAGGCGGCGGGCAAACCGGAAAAAGGTGTGATCACTCTCGAAGCCAAGAATGAGGGCGGAAAGGTTCTTATAAGCGTCAGTGATGACGGCGGAGGAATGAATCCTGAGAAGCTTTTTGCCAAGGCTAAAAAGAATGGAATAGTACCGAGAGACAAGACTATAAGTGATTATACCAATAAGGAGATCTATCAGTTTATTACATCTCCCGGATTTTCTACAAAGGAAAAGGTCACGGAACTTTCCGGACGAGGCGTCGGTATGGACGTTGTAATGCAGAATATCCAGTCTGTGGGAGGTATGCTCGAGATCGATTCCGAGTTTGGCAAAGGCTCGACCATGACACTGAAGATACCGCTTACGCTGGCGATCATCAGTGGAATTCTCTTAAAAGTCGGTGAGCAAAAATTTGTCATAGAAACCGGATCGGTCAAGGAATTTATAAATGTAAGAGGTTCCAGCATTATAAAAGAACCTGACGGAGAAGAATATCTGAATGTCCGCGGCCAGTACTATTCGGTAGTACGGCTCAGTGAGAAATATCATATTAAGAATTCTGCAAAGAATATTGAAGACGGTATCATGATACTTACGGAAAATGAATCGCAGAAGCTCTGTATTTTTGTTGATAAGCTCCTTGGCGGACAGGAGATAGTTGTTAAGCCGATACCTGAGTATATCAAAAAGGTTGAAGGATTATCAGGATGTACACAGCTTGGCGATGGCAGCATAGCTCTCATACTTGACATAGGTACACTTGCAACGCAGTGATAAAAAGGAGAGAACGAAATGGCTGAAGAGAAATTGGAAGCTGCTCTTGATGAAAAGGAAGAGAGCTTAAGTGAAACAGGTGTGCATCAGTTCATGACCTTTAAATCAGGATCGGAATGTTATGGCATAGAGCTTAAATATGTAAATGAAATAATGGGAATACAGCCAATCACAGAGATCCCTGAGGTTGAAGATTATATTAAAGGTCTCATTAACCTGAGAGGAAAGATAGTTCCTGTTATCGATGTGCGGATCAGGTTTAAGCAGGCTCCATTTGAATATAATGACAGAACCTGCATAATCATTGTTGACGTTAAGAATACGGTAATAGGTCTTATCGTTGAAACGATCGCCGATGTTGTAACGATCAAGGATGAGGATATAGAACCGCCGCCGGCACTTAGTTCCGGAAAACTGAAGAACAAATATGTTTACGGACTCGGAAAAACCGGTGACAGTGTAAAACTCTTATTAGATCCTGAAAAGCTGATAAAAGATGAGGATCTGCAGGTACTTGATGAAGTTGTAGATGAGGAAGGCTGATCAGGAATAACTGGTCTTTCGCACATTTGGGAGGTGCATGGGTTATGAAGAAACCTAGTATTTTATCAAGCATTTCAATAACCATCATTGTTATGGTAGCGCTGCTCATAATATCAGAGGTATTTAGCCTAGTTACTGAGTTTGCAGGTGAAGAGGTTATCAGCCCGACGGTATCGATCGGACTCGATATCGGTATACTTGTAGTTGCCATAATCGTTGCTGTAGTCGGACTCATTTCTTTCAGATCGACCTTTAAGGGAACTGTTGAGAAAATGAATTCATTTGTAGAAAAGCTTGCAGATGGAGATATCGCCTGGGAAGTGCCGGATAATAAATACAGAGAATATGAAGGCTTTATCAGTGATATAAGGAAGCTCCACAAGGCTACGACCATTCAGTCAGAGATGGCAAGGTTTATGTCAAAGGGCGATTTTACAGTGGATGCTCATGTAAGAGGTGAAAAGGATGTGCTGGGAATAGCACTTAAGAGCCTTGTAGATGAGAATAATCAAGTCCTTACCGGCGTTCGTGAAGCAAGCATGCAGTTCACTGAGGGCGCAAAGGAGGTTGCTGCTGCGTCCCAGGCACTGGCTCAGGGATCAACAGAGCAGGCGAGTGCTATCGAGCAGATATCCGCTTCTATCAAGGATATTGCAAATAAGACAAATACTAATGCTGATAACTCCAGAAAGATGGAGAATATGGTCCAGAATATGCTCGAAGACACAAAGACCGGAAGAGATGCGGTTGAGAGTGTAAACGGATCTATGAATAACATCAGCGAGTCTTCACATAACATTAGCAAGGTTGTTAAGAATATCGATGACATTGCGTTCCAGACAAATATACTTGCTCTTAATGCTACTGTGGAAGCAGCGAGAGCCGGTGTTCACGGCAGAGGATTTGCAGTTGTAGCAGAGGAAGTAAAGAACCTTGCAGAACTTTCTTCAAAGGCAGCACAGGAGACAGCAGAGCTTATCCAGCATGCGATCACTATGGCTGAGGACGGAACAAAGCAGGTGGATCAGATGACAATCGCTATCACAAAGATTTCCGATACTATCGAAACCATCGCATCAGTGGTGTCTGAAGTTGCTTCGTCTTCTGATGAACAGGCAACGGCTATTGCTCAGATAAATCAGGCTATCGGACAGATCTCACAGGTTGTTCAGACTGATTCCGCTACCAGTGAGGAGTGTGCGGCTGCTGCAGAAACACTTTCTAATCATGCACAGAATCTCCGTGATGTAATTTCGGGATTTAAGCTTAGAGGAGGCGCTTCAGGATTTGGTGGTGGTTTTGGCTCGAGGAGTAGCTTTTCATCGACACCGAAGTCTATAGGTATGGTGCCTTATAACAGTGGTACAGAAGTTTATGATAACGAAAGTATAATCTCTCTTGAGGGTAATCTCGGGAAATTCTAAGAAAAAGATTATATCGGTTTTTTGAACGAAAAAAGCTCCTCCATGCATCAAAACATGGAGGAGCTTTTTAACTTATAAGAAATTCCGTTATTGTTTTAAGCTCTGCTGTCAGCAGAAGTTGTGCTAGTTTTTTCTGTAGATGCTTCTTTTTCGGAGATCACGGAATTGATGGCTGCCTTTACAGGTGAGCCATATTTTTCTGAGTTTTCCTCTGTAAGTGTCTTGCCCTGAACGATTTCAAACTCAACACCTGTATCAACAGGCTCTTCGTTTTCGAAGCTGTAATCCTTTCCGGGAAGAACAGCGTTCATGATGATTCCTACGAGAGAACCGATGGCAAGGCCGGAGAGGCTGATGGTTGCTGTTCCTACTGTGAAGGAGATGCTTCCTGCTGCTGAATAGTTGATACCGATTGAAAGAACAAGGATAAGTGCTGCGATGATGACGTTGCGGCTCTTGCTGAAGTCTACCTTGTTTTCAACGACGTTTCTTACACCAACTGCGGAGATCATTCCGTAGAGCACAAGGGAGATACCGCCCATAGTAGCTGCCGGCATTACTTCGATGATCGCAGAGAACTTCGGGCAGAAGGACATAAGGATCGCAAAGCATGCTGCGAGGCGGATAACCTTAGGATCGTATACGCGAGTCAGTGTGAGAACACCGGTATTTTCGCCGTATGTTGTGTTTGCAGGTGCTCCGAAAAGAGAAGCTACTGCTGTTGCGACACCGTCACCTGTAAGTGTTCTGTGGAGACCGGGATCTTTGATGAAGTTTTCACCAACAGTAGAAGATATAGCGGATACATCACCGATGTGCTCCATCATTGTTGCGAATGCGATGGGAACGATGGTGAAGATTGATGTAATGAGAAGCGCTGTGTTTGTATTTCCGTTTGTGAAAATAGAGAAAACAGTGCGGTTCATATCAAGAGGACTGCCGATCCATGCTGCTTCGGCAACAGGTGTGAAATCGATGATGCCGGCAGCGGTAGCTGCGAGATAGGAACCTACGACACCGCAGATGATAGGTACGATCTTTATCATACCGCGGCCCCAGATATTGCAGATCACGATGATAGCGATAGCTACAAGTGCAACCCACCAATGAGTGGAACAATTATCAACTGCTGACTGGGAAAGATTAAGACCGATTGCAATAATGATAGGACCGGTTACGACCGGAGGGAAAAACTGCATTACTCTTTTTGCACCGAATGCTTTAAACAGAGCTGCGAGAATGAGATAAAGAAGACCGGCGATAGCAACACCGAAACATGCATAGGGGAGAAGTTCTGGCTCTTTATTGGGAGCGATAGCGGCATAGCCTGCAAGAAATGCGAAAGAAGAACCAAGAAATGCGGGAACTTTACGCTTAGAAATGAGATGGAAAAGTAAAGTACCGATTCCGGCAAATAACAGTGTTGTTGAAACGGAAAGACCGGTGAGAGCGGGAACAAGGACAGTGGAACCAAACATAGCAAACATGTGCTGGATACCAAGTGCTGTCATTCTTCCTGCTCCGAGGACGGTTGCATCATAGATGGGCTGTTCGCCGATCGTGATGTTGCCTTTCTTTTTCAGATTCATATTTTCCTCCTTAGGTTAAAACGGGTGAACATATGCCTTTATGGCATAGTATTGGCAGGCTATGCGAAG
>CAMVTN010000080.1 GCA_947170415.1 uncultured Lachnospiraceae bacterium
GCCGTGGCTTCCGATGTAGTTTCCAATCTCTTCCGCTGCCCTGTTAAAATCCGGATCGTTACCCATGAGAGCACCGCAATATACCGCTATATTCATCTTAAACCGTTTCCTCCAACTCTTTTATACCAACGAGAAAAATCCCTTTTCCTCGCTGTCCTCCGTCAATTTCACGGACGAGATCTATGATATTTTTATAACTCTTACTCTGCACAGAATTATGTGGTCTGTACCCGTCAGCTTCTTTTGTGATGCATATGGTATGAGCCATCTTCATGATATCCAGACTGTCATTATATGCCGTAAGTATCATGGCTCCTGCGCGCTCCGCTATCGCAACAAAATCCTCTTCCTTATGTGACGCTTCTGCCTCAAATCCGTTTCTCTTAAAAAAATCCACAGCAGACTTGGGAGAAGTACCAAATTCCGCCCCAAAGATGCAGCCGTCCTCTTCAAAAGAACGTATCAGCGCCGCCATATCCGGATTCCTGCCAAATGATCGCAGCACATTAAAAACAGCTATTACCTCGCAGCCTGAGTACTGCACCGTCTGAGTACCATAACGCATATCGGTATACCTGCTCTGATCCTCGATATATCCGTTCCTCAATATATGACGTGGAAATGCCTCCCGGTTTATCAAGAGATTTTCATCCATGAGACTTTTCCTGTCGATACGGAATTTAGTCCGGGTCACATCATCCACCTTTATATTGAACCACTTCTTCCGACCGATCTTACGGAAAAATTCACAGAACCGTATGTAGTTTTTAGGTCGTACAACCAGTTTTTTTCTAAAAAATTCGTTCATAAATATCACAATACCACAGATTAGAATGAAAGAGATTAAAATTCTTTATGTGCACGTGCAACATATCTCAAATCATGTTACAATGTTCGAAAATTTGTACAAATAAACTCATAATTTCTTAACGTAACTATCTTTATAAGTGCTATTTATAAAAACAAGTAACATCGAAAGAAGGAATTCTGAAAATGGCAAGATTCTTTAATAAAGCAAAAATAAAAAACAATAAAGTCACTGCCGTATACTGCGAATATTGGTATTTGGGAATCGCTATGTTTGTGTTCTACCTTATCATAGCCGCTGCAGTAAACCAGACAACGGATATTGATTTATATAGTAATTTCATCGTGTTCATGATTTTTTTCTTTGTCACATTTGTTTTTTTGTGGGGAACTTCATCTCATTATGTCATAAACGACAGATATGTTTTTTCAAGAAATGGTATTAGTCTTAATTGGATCAAAATGCAGGATATCCATTTCTGCACTTTGATCAATAATCACATTACTCTCTACCGGTCTGACGACAGTGAGATCAGATTAGACTTCAGCAAAGCGAAAAATAGTGATGCAAATCTGTTCTTAGATACACTCAGGAAGCATAATATACGCATCACTTACGTCCAGACCAACGGACATGGCAATCCGGTTTCATTTCCCTGGGACGAATTTATCATGAGAAAAACTCTGGCTTTTCCGGAGTATATGAGCTTTATCTCTGTATTTATCTTCATCGCTTTATTCCTGTCTTCCTCGTATGAAGAGGTCGAATTAACACCAAGACGTATCGGATTACTAATTCTCTCCCTCATATGTGTGGTGAACTGTATAAATGCTTTTTTGATCAGAATTCAGGTATCTCATGACGGCATTCGGGTGAAGAGCCTTTTTCGAACAAAATATGTACCTTTCATCCAGATTTCCAATGCCAAAACAGAGGAAATAACAGTTCGCGGTTTCGAACGAATGCATATACAGACAGAGGCTATATTTCTGTACCATGATGATATGCTCATTAAAATCCCATGTAAAATAACCCGGTATTATACAAATTATGATCTTCTGATCACCAGTCTTCATAACCACGGAATCAAAACAGCAATTGGGTAATGCGCGAAATTTAATTTATATAATTATTACTATTTTCTTTAACGCGTTTTAAGAATTTTGTGATTTAATTATGCTGTAAGAGAGTTTTTTAGTTCAACATAAAACTAAAAAGGGGGACGGGTGCGTTGCGCGCCCTGAAAAAATTATGAAAAAGAGAATACTGTTTTTACTGACAACGGTGCTTCTGACAAGTTCTGTTATCACTGCATGCGGCAGTTCGGGAAGTTACGCAGCAAAGAGTAATGATACCTATGATTCTCGTGGCTATGAAAGTGCCGCAGCCGGAGCTGCATATGACGATGCAGCTGCAGCTGAACCCGAGTCCGCTGACGACTCCTACGCCGAAGAAAGCGCTGAGAGCGAAAAAGGAAGCGATAATTCCGGTTTCGACCCCGACAGTGATTCTTTTCCTGATGATTCCGGCGAAAATGTGACTCTCCGGAAAGATAAGCTCGTCTACCATGCTAATGTTTCCATCAGCACAAAGAAATTTGACGATACTTTATCAGGATGCCGCGCCCTGGCCAATAAATATGAAGCGATCATCCAAAGCGAGAACTTCTCTGACAGTGACACCTCCTGGTATACATCAGAGGAATACCGCTCCAGAAACGGTTATTCCCGCTACTACACTGTGGAACTCCGTATTCCGTCCAAAAACTTTGAGTCCTTCCTTAACTCAGCAGGAGATCTGGAAGGTGTGATCACAAACCGTGACTCAAATGTAACAAATATATCTGCCCAGTATTATGATGCACAGGAAGAGATGAAGGCTTATGAAGCTGAGCTTACCCGTCTCTATGCACTCATGGATCAGGCTACAGAGATGAGCGATATTCTCACTCTTGAGGAGCGTATAACCACGGTACAGACCAACTTAAACCAGGTTAAGTCCAGTCTCCGCACCATGGATACCGACGTAGCTTATTCCTATATCACTCTGAATATTGATGAAGTTGCTCCGAGTGCTGTTATCACCGAAACTGATGAACCTACATTTGGCGAGAAACTTAAGGAAGCCTTTGGTCATTCCATCTCTGCATTTGTTAAGTTTATCCAGGCTATTATCCTTATCTTTGCAAGCACCTGGACCTTCCTGATCCTGTTAGCACTGATCATATTCCTGATCGTACGACTGATCATTAGTGCGGACCGTAAGTCAAAGAAAAAACATGCACAGCAATTTGAGGCAATGAGGCAGAATCCGCCGATCAACAACGATCCGAAAAATATGCCGGTCAACTTCGATCAGCAGAATATACCAGAAAACACCAATAATGATCAGCACAAAACCAATAAATAACAATTAGTCCGGTTTTCCGGATCTATCACAAAGCGAGGAAGCCACCGGCTTCCTCGCTCATACACCAAACGCAAAATGACCGCAGATCAGCTCCCCATGCTGTATCTGCGGTCATTTTGTCTTTTATTGATAATCTCCCCTCAGAGATTTCGTTACTGTCCACTCGCCTATAGCTCGCTTACGTAACAAGAATGTCAATCACGACACTAATACAATAAGTAATAACCCTTAATCACTTTATCGAATTAACGTGCTCACGTGGATAGTTTACCATAATTCTCGTCGAGCTAAAGTTCTTTTTTAAATACAAAAAGACATTTTTACCTAATAAGATCATTTTCAATAAATAATTATAGTACTTTTAAACCACCATTTTATTTTTAATACGATCGTCACCTCAAAAAATAACAAATTACACTTTACATAACACCTTAAAACCTTAAAATCTTACCATCCTCGCAAACTTTGTTTCCACTCCGGCAGTCGGGATGTAATAATGCTCGTCCTCTTCATAGTCAAGTTTCGTTGCTGCTCCTGCCGTAGGGGCATATGCTGATACACTTCCACTTCTCGCCGCCAGGACATTAGCTACGCCAAGTGACTTCACATGCTCAGCGCCGCCCTTAGCTGCGCAGACTACTATGTAACTCAGTAGCAATAATACAAATCTCACGCTGCGAAGTTTTTTGATCATATTTATACCCCTTTCTTTTGTTTAAAGTGTAAAATAGTTCTCCACTTAACTATTCACTTTTTGTTTATATATGATAATAATACGTATTTTTTTCAAGGGGATGGGTTCTTTATCAGAAACAATACCGGACGTTTCTCATAACGTAAGTTTTTATAACAGATGCAACAACTCACACTATGCACTATACTCGTTTTCCTTAATTTTCTCTAAAATAGAATTTTTTTACATACAAAACGAGCGCTCCTTTAAGCGTATACAATATCGTATACAAGAGCGCTCGTTATAACTACTTTATGAACTTAAATCCCGGTCACAAATATCTCTATCCCGATCAGGATAAGGATTATACCACCAAAGACTGTTGCCTTATCCGCGAGTTTTTCACCGAATTTCTTTCCGAAATGAAGTCCCACGATACAAATGATAAAGGTTGTGACTGCGATAAGTACGCTGCATGAAAATGCTGATGCTGCACGATAGGTTGCAATAGTGAAGCCTACTGACAGTGCATCGATGGATGTAGCAATTCCCTGCATGATAAGCGTTGCATTGCACAGGATCTTTAACTCACCGGTCTCTTCGTCAGACTTATCATTATCATCTTTTTTATCAAAAAGTCCCTCATAGACCATCTTTCCGCCTATATAAAGGAGAAGCAGCAGTGCGATCCAGGGGATAAATTTCTGAAATGCCTCGAAATATTCTGCTATCGTGTGGACGCAAAACCATCCTATCATCGGCATGGCAAACTGAAATCCCGCATAAGTACCTGCTATCTTACAGGTGCGTCCTGCCGGCATTTTCGGTTCATTCAGACCATTTACTATAGATACTGAAAATGCATCCATCGCCAGCCCTACGCCAAGCATGATGCTGTTTAATAAAAATCTGAACATCTGATCCTCCGAGAACAGCAAAATGAACCCGGGGAAGATTCAACGCTATCCCCGGGCAAATATCTTTTAAATATTCATATGATAACAGAGCATGACTACTTTCGTCAAATGATGGCTTCTTTTTCCTCCTAAAACGGAATATACTCTAAGGTTCCATTCTGGATCTTCAGGCTTCTGTCTGCGTATTTTTCTGCATCGTTTTCATGGGTTACGACCAGTACAGATGCCCCTTCACATGCTTTTTTACGAAGCAGTTCAAAAATAAGTTCCGTATTTTCGTCGTCGAGATCTCCTGTAGGTTCATCCGCTAAAATAACCCGTGGATTATTTATAAGTGCTCTTGCTGCCGACATCCTCCTAAGTTCCCCACCGGACAGTTCACTTGGCGAAGATCCTGCGAGTTCTGAAATCCCCAATAACTTCAAAAGCTCAAATCCGCGGCTCTCAACATCCCCATCCTTATGAAATAAGACTGACGGGAGGCATACATTTTGCAGAACACTCAGCGTATGTATCGCAAAATGTTCCTGCGGTATGACTCCTATCAGTGTATTTCTAAGTACCGACAGCGGTCCGTCTCCGAGAGAGTAGATATCCGTTCCATCCAGCAAGATCTTCCCGCTTGTCGGCTTACTGAGCCCCGCAAAGATATTTAAAAGGGTGCTCTTGCCGCTGCCTGAGCGTCCTTTAAGTACTGTCAGTTCCCCATCTGCCAGTACCAGATCTGTGTTTTTTAATGCAAAAAAACTGCTTTTTTTCCCCTTTCTCTTGTATTCCTTTGTTATACTCTGCGCCTCAAGGCTCATATCAATTACCTCCCCTTAATATGTATGTTGTATCTATCCTGCTGATCCTTAAGGTGGAATACGCCGCAGACAATACCTCTGATAAAACAGTAACCGATATTGCTATTATCGCCAGCAGCACAAGGTTCCATGTCCCGGGTAATAGAAATGGCAGTCCGAGTTTATTCTCTATCAGAGTTCCAAACTGTACTAAAACAAACAATCCTGTAAGTGATCCGATGACAGCACCGACTATTCCGATAATAAGAGTTTCTTCCATTATGATGGAAGCCAGCCTTTTTCGTGAGACACCGATCATCCTTAGAAGTGCGAATTCCTTTATCCTGCCGTTCACACTAAGGTTAAATGACAAAATGAGTATTCCGATACCGAGTATCCAGATAGCCGCTGACAGACCGCCTATCAGATCTGCCGCACCTCCGAGACTTTCTGACACTCCGGCTATAAGATCCCTTGTCTGCACTGCCTTGACACCCTCAATATTTTTGTTGATATCAAGCCTTATCTGCTGCGCCGTATGCGCCTTATCAACGTTTACCATCAGGCATGAGACTACTTTATCCGGATCAACATCACCGAATTTATTCATATTTCTGTTGATCGCCGATCGCATCAGCTCTTTTATGGTATTGGAATTTGTAAATACTGCTGTGTCAAAATTTGTTCCTGTTTTTTCAAGCTTTGCTGCTACATGACACTCTTTCCCATAGAAATAAAGACTGTCCCCAACATAGGCGTTTAAGCTGCTTCCTATAATGACATCCATGTCCTGCGGCTCTTTCGCCAGACTGCGCTTTATCCATGGAGAAACCGAGAAGTCTGTCTCCGGATCATATCCTATGATCTGAACCGGAACTGAACAGCATCCTGAATTTGCTGAAGCCAGGAAAAACTGGGACGACATCTCCTGAATACCTGCGAGTTTTGCTATTTCTGCTGTTTTCTCACTGTCCATATAAAACTCGCCGATGCTTCCATTCAGAACAATATTTTCGATCTGTGACTGCTCATAAGCCTCCTCAGGCACGATCATCAGATCTGCTCCCAGTCTTGACTCCAGAGAGAAAAGCCCTGTCCGCAGGCTCTTTATAACAAGAGTTCCTGCGAACAGTGTCAATGAAAGTAAAGATGTCAACAGTATCAGAGCTATTGCTCTTCCCGGTCTGCCCGCCAGATTTTTATATGGCAGACTTTTGTCTATCTTCATCACTATACTCCACTCTGCTGCTCCTTATGTTAAGAACAGCATTTACGACTCCGCCAAGGATCAAAAGCACCGAAACGACTGTTACAGCCGGCTTCATCACTGCCTGGCAATACATGTCCTCCATCATGCATAAGCTAAATATCCTCCCAGGGATTGCAGCTGCAACGCATGCAAGTACAACACCGGTCTCCGACAAAAATGCCTTGATCTTTCTATCATTTACAAAAAACTGTACAACAGCCACCAAAACCGATATAGCTGCCACTATCAGTACTGCCGTTTCAGCGGTATGGCACCTCATAAAAGTGCCATCTTCCTTGGGACCGCAGGCATGGAACACAAATTTTGTACCGAGCAGAAGTACGAGGCTAAAAGCCAGTACCACAACATCTCCAATAAATATGTTTTTAATCTTTTCCTTCATTACTATTTTTCTCCCGCTTTCTCTCTGCCTTATACTGCTAATTCGTGCTCTGTTCTAGCAATGAGCTCGTCCTGAATACCCTCATGAAGCTTCGTGAAGTAAGCACTGAATCCTGCCACACGCACAACCAGATCTCTATGCTTGTCAGGATGAAGCTTTGCATCCTTAAGTGTTTCTGCATCTACGCAGTTAAACTGGATATGATTTCCGCCCTGCTTAACAAATCCGTTGATGAGAGAAATAAGTGCTGCTGAACCTTTTTCGCTCTTAAGAGTAACCGGATTTACCTTTACATTAAGATGAGTTGAGTTATAAGCAACTGAGTCAACTGACAACGCTGCAGATGAAACAAGAGCTGTCGGTCCACTAATATCTGTTCCGGGCTGTGCAGATACACTTCCATCTGTGAGAGCTGCCCCCTTCTTCTTTCCTGTCGGAAGTGCTCCTGTCAGTCTTCCGAAATAATTGTGCATACTCTTGGAATACGCATCAGGCTTACCATACTGTCCGACGAAGTTGTTGCCCTCTTTCTGGAATGCATCAAAGGCATCTGTGTAAACTCTGCTTACAACCTCTTCTACCTCAGGAATAGCATTTCCATGCTTAGGTACGTTGATGAGCTGTCTCTGAAGGATCTCATAACCCTCGAAATCAGCGTCCAGTGCTTTCTTAAGCTCTGCGATGGAAACTGTCTTGTTGTTATAAACCAGCTCTCTTATAGCAACAAGTGCGTTAGCTGCATCTACGCCGCCATTGTAAGTTGTTGCCGTTGCTGTGTAGAGAGAGCCGCCCTTCCAGATACTCTTACCTCTTTCAAGGCTTCCCTCGACAAGTGATGATCTGTAAGGAACCTCAAGGAACTCGCTAAAGAGGAAGTTATTTACCTTCTCGTAACGTCTTGCAGCCCTTATACCGTTATCCAGCTGTACCTTGAATGCATCGTAGAACTCTTCGTAATCCTTGAAGTTCTCTGCTTCTCCTGTCTGAGGACCAACCTGGATTCCTGTAGTAGGATCAACTCCGTTGTAAAGCGCAAGTTCGATAGCCTTTGCTATATTTACGCTGGGTCCCATGATATAAGCGGTCTTACCCTCGATAGCAGTAGATACGCATCCGCATACGCATGTACGTCTTGCCTGTTTGAGATCCGCTCCGTAACGTCCATATGCATCCAGGCTTCTCTCGATGAGAACATCAGAGTTCATGAACTGAGGCATACCGATACCTGTCTTTACCAGATCTACAGCCTTCTGGACAAATTCAGGCTTAAGTTTCTCGTGATAAACAAGAGCAAGGGGCGGCTGAGGAAGTCTCAGATCAAGCTGTGCATCAAGGATAAAGGAATCAACATCACCTGTTGCATCACGGCCATCAGGTGTAAGTCCTCCGATATTGATAGTCTGAGCCGTATCTCCGGAGTTCATGATGTCGTAGTCACGACCGTAGTAATAGCTTATATCATTTAACTTTAAGAAGTGGTGTTTAAGAAGGTAGGTAGCTTCCTCTTCTGTGATCTTTCCTTCTGCCTTATCCTTCTGGTAGTACGGCTCAAATACCTGTCCCAGATATCCGCTTGCGTACCCGCATCCTACCTGTTCGAGCTGTGCTGTAGTGTGAAGGAAAAGATGTGCCTGCAGAGCCTCGCGGAAACTTCTTGCTCCCTTTCCGGGAACCTGCTTTGTAACCTCGGCAATAGTCAGGAGCTCATTCTTTCTGTCCGGATCTGACTCCTTTTCAGCTAATTCCTCTGCGAGTCTGCTGTATCTATGAGCATACTCGATAACAGCCTTAAGCTCGATGATAACTGCCTTGTAGAAATAGAATTTATCCTGATTTTCTGCGTTGAGTTCAAGTTCAGAGAGGTTCTTTTCTGCCTCTGCGATAAGGCTTTCAAGACCTTCTCCGATCGCTCTCCTGTAGTTAAGAGTGCTGACACCTGCAGGAGACTGTGCACTGGTCAGGAATCCTGAGTCTGAATACTTGTGGTAATCTTCACCGTAAAGCTCTTCAAATACTTCAAAGGAACGGTACGGCACCGAACGCTTTTCCCAGTAATCAAAAAGCTCGTTCACCTGCTGCTTTTTCTCCTCGGGAATAGGGAATCTGTCCTCGGACTTGATCCAGTCATTTTTCCACTCGGGATACAGATAAAATGCACCAAATTCTCCTGCGAGATTACCTACAAATGCGTAATCATCAATGTAGATCCTCTTCTCTTTAAGAAGTCTTTCAAGGAATCTTGCTCTGATAATGATCTGAGGATATCCCTCATACTCCTTATAAACCTCGGAAAGGATATCAGTTCTCTGGAAATCGATCTTTAGCTCTCTTCCCACGACCTCATCCCTAAGCTTCTTTATAAGCTCGTTGTCCACCTTCACACTCATTTTCATTTCCTCCTCTTAAATAGTTGATGTTATCTCTATATGCAAACGCCTCACTTATCACTTCCCTGAGTTTTTCCAATCTTTCTTTTGACGGAGCCTCAAATTCATCAGGCGGACATTCCTGCCCGAGAGCTCTGTATTTGCCGAATCCAAGCTTGTGATATGGCAGCAGCTCATATTCAACCACATTTGGATAAGGGAGAATAAAATCAAGCGTAGCTTTTATATTTTCATCATCATCATTGACGTTATGTATTATTGGTGTTCTTGCGATAAAGGTTTTATTTGGAAATTCCTTGTATGCCCGCTTCAGGTTATAAAGGATCCTTTTGTTATCTACACCGGTGAAATATCTGTGCCTGTCCGTATCAAAGATCTTGATGTCATGAAGCACCGTATCCACAAAGGGAAGCACCATTGCCATATTTTCCCACGGAACATTTGAAGCAGTTTCAATGGCTGTTGAATAGCCATGTGCGTGAGCCGCCCTCAAAAGCTCTGCTGTAAACTCCGGCTGCAGCAGGGGTTCACCGCCGCTCACAGTGATCCCGCCGCCATTTCCGCGGTAGTACGGGATATCCTTGTCCACCTCTGAGATCACCTGCGCTACAGTTTTTTCCTCCCCATAAACTGATAACGCTCCGGCAGGACAACACTTGATACTTTCGTTGTCAAAAAATTCCCTCGCCCCTTCTTTCAGCGAAACGACCCCTTCATCATCTCTCTCCAGATAGTCCTTACCGAATTTTGATCTCAGGCATAACCCGCATTTATCACATCCCATGCAATCACGTTTCTCATACGCAAGTTGAGGAACCGGACTTATGCTTTCAGGATTTCCGCACCAACGGCACTTTAGTGAACACCCTTTAACAAATACTACTGTTCTGAGACCCGGTCCGTCGTTATAGCAAAAGTGCTGTATATTTATGACCGTTCCCTTTGTGTCCTTCCCTGCGCTCACTTGGCGCC
>CAMVTN010000081.1 GCA_947170415.1 uncultured Lachnospiraceae bacterium
CGCCGAACAGACCGATCTTACCACCCTTTGCATAAGGGCAGATAAGGTCAACGACTTTGATACCGGTCTCGAAAATCTCTGCAGCAGGAACCTGATCTTCATAACTCGGAGCAGGACGATGGATCGACCAACGCTCCTTTGTCTCAGGTGCCGGCTTGTTATCAACGGGTTCACCCAGAAGGTTGAAAATACGTCCCAGACACTCGTCGCCTACAGGAACAGTGATGGAATTGCCTGTATCAACTGCATCTGTTCCGCGGACAAGTCCGTCGGTGGAACTCATTGCGATGCAGCGAACAACATCATCACCGATCTGCTGAGCGACTTCAGCTATTACTTTGTGGTCGTTAAGCTCGATCTCAATAGCATTATTAAGGTCCGGCAGTTCACCTTCTGAGAAACGGATGTCGAGGACAGGTCCTGTTACCTGTATTACCTTTCCAACATGCTTTTCACTCATTACGAGAACTCCTTATTTGTTTGCGAATTGCGGGAGTTTGATTCCCTTTACTCCCCTTATTTTCTACACGGAACAGGATTTTACGAACCACCCTCGGCACCTGCCACGATTTCTGTAATTTCCTGTGTAATGCTTGCCTGTCTTGCTCTGTTGTAGAACAGTGACAGTTTATCGATCATCTCTGAAGCATTATCCGTTGCTGCTTCCATGGCTGTCCGGCGTGCGGCAAGCTCACTGGCAACAGAAACATTTATACTTGTGTAGAGAAGACCGGACAAGTATTCCGGTACGATATCATTAAATACTGTTTCACTATCCGGCTCGTACAGGATAAGATCCCGGGCTTTGCCGGTCTCTTTCTCATCAGATGCGAAATCTGAGAGAGGAAGCATGGAACTTGCTTCCGGTACCTGAGACAGCATGGAGACAAAATTCGTATAACACAGATATACGTGTCCGAACTCGCCCTTTTTGAATGCCTCGCAGATCAGGCGTCCGATCTCAAAGCAGTCCGAGATGGTAACTGCAGCAACCTCAGCATACTCCTCTGTAAAGAGAGGTACCTTTCTGTGCTTAAAGTATTCCACACTCTTCTTACCGATAGGGAAAACGGTGATATCGCGTCCTTCGGTGGCTTTCTCAACAAACTTAAAAAGGTTTGAATTGTATCCGCCTGCAAGTCCGCGGTCACCGGCAATGACAATATAGAGCCATTTGTCATTGTCTGTCGCCTTTGTATAAGGAGACTGAAAATCGGTATTACCGTTCGCGATATTTGTAAGGGTATCCTTCAAAATATCGAGGTAAGGTTTGCTCTGATCGGCTTTTTCCTTAGCTTTACGAAGTTTTGATGCAGCTACGAGCTGCATGGCCTTCGTGATCTGCATGGTACTCTGTACGCTTTTGATCCGGAGTTTCACAGCCTTCATATTTGCAGCCATGTTTCCTCCTAGCTGGCAGAGCGGTGAGCTCTGTCAAAAACCTCCGGCGTTTAAGCTCTCTGCTTTACGAAGTTGTCCGTAAATGCCTTAAGGGCTGCCTTCAGCTTGTCTTCAGTATCCTGTTCCAGCTTTCCGGTCTCGCGGATAGCCTTCATAGCTGCGAGTCCGTCCGGATCCTGGTCGAGGTAACGATTCAGCTCGGCTTCATAGGTACGGATATCCGAAACCTCTACCGGAGCAAGAATGTTATTGACTACGGCGTAAAGAATAGCAACCTGCTTTTCAACCTCAGCCGGAGAATTCTTGTCCTGCTTCAGGACTTCAACGATTCTCTCACCCTGTGCCAGACGAGCCTTTGTATCTTCGTCAAGATCGGAACCGAACTGAGCGAAGCTCTGCAGCTCACGGTACTGGGAGTAGATCAGCTTAAGGGTACCGGCAACCTTCTTCATTGCCTTTGTCTGTGCATTACCACCAACTCGGGATACAGAGATACCGGGGTTAACAGCCGGCATGATACCGGAGTGGAAAAGCTCTGTCTCCAGGAAGATCTGTCCGTCTGTGATGGAGATAACGTTTGTAGGGATATACGCAGATACGTCGCCCGCCTGTGTCTCAATGATCGGAAGAGCAGTAAGTGAACCGCCTCCCTTTTCCTGAGAAAGCTTAGCAGCTCTCTCAAGCAGTCTTGAGTGCAGGTAGAAAACGTCACCCGGGTAAGCCTCACGTCCGGGCGGTCTGCGGATCAGAAGGGAAAGTGCACGGTAAGCAACCGCATGCTTACTTAAGTCATCATAGATGATAAGGACATGCTTACCCTTCTCCATAAAGTATTCACCCATAGCACATCCTGCGTACGGCGCGATGTACTGAAGCGGGCTGGGTTCTGAAGCGGTAGCAGCAACTACGATACTGTAATCCATAGCTCCGTTATTCTTCAGGTCTGTAACGAGTGAAGCAACTGTCGAACGCTTCTGACCGATGGCAACATAAACGCAAAGGACATCCTTACCCTTCTGGTTGATGATGGTATCGATAGCAATAGTGGTCTTACCTGTCTGACGGTCACCGATAATAAGCTCACGCTGACCTCTTCCGATAGGGATCATGGAGTCGATAGCCTTGATACCTGTCTGAAGCGGCTCTTTAACGGGCTGTCTGTCAATGATTCCGGGAGCCGGTGTCTCAACCGGACGGAAATCGTCTGATTCGATCGGTCCTGCGCCATCGATTGGCTGTCCAATCGCATTTACAACACGGCCGATCATTTTCTCGCCTACCGGTACGGAAACAACTCTACCGGTACGTTTAACGGTCTGTCCTTCGCTGATACCTGTATCAACACCGAACAGAACCGCGGAAACTACGGTCTCTTCAAGGTTCTGTGCCATACCAAAAGTTCCGTTCTGGAACTCCAGAAGCTCACCGGACATACAGTTCAGGAGTCCGCTCACACGAGCGATACCATCACCTACGGTAAGTACCGAACCGGTTTCATTCTGAATGATAGCATTCTGGTAATTCTTGATCTGGCTTCGGATAACCTCGGAAATTTTTTCTGGTTTCAGTTCCATTTTATCCTCCGAGTAAACCTGGGTTAACAACCCTGTGCATGAAGCACAGGTTCTTACATAACAGTTTCATTGATTTCTCTGCGGAGCGTATCAAGCCTTCCCTGCACTGTTCCATCGAGGAGTTTTCCATCGACTTCCACACGGAGACCGCCCATTACAGAAGGATCGTTCTTTTGCTGGAGAATGATCTTTTTGCCGGTCATCCGGCTGAGCTTCTCGGTAAGTGCATAAATATGCGCATCGCTCAAAGGTACGGCAGAAACGACAAGTGCGTCGGCAATGCCGTTATCTTTGAAGTAGCTCGCACGGAAACGCTTATAGCAGGCAGAGAATTCATGAAGCATTCCACGCTCAGTAAGTATCTTAAGGAAGTTCAAAAGATACGGCTGTATGGAATCTCCGAATGCCTCGTCTAACAGACGAAGGCGTTCCTTTTTGGGAATGGATGGCTCCAACAGGAGCCTGATGTAATCCGGATTCTCTGCAAAGATCTTCCTTAGCTCCTCCATCTCATGAAGGATAGCATCAGTCAGATTTTCGGAGAGTGCCAGATCATACAGACTCTGTCCGTATAAATCTCCGGCTTTTGTCATGATGCCTCCCCTACTTTGTTGATGAATTCATCAATGAGCTTCTTATGATCAGCTTCGCTGATCTCCTTTTCAACTACCTTGCCGGCAATATCCATGGCAAGACCGCCAATCTCGTTTTTGGCATCGTTGATAGCTTTTTTCTTTTCCTGTTCGATATCTGCTTCTGCCTTGGCTTTGATACCCTTGGCATCGGCCTCTGCTTTACGGATCATTTCATCTGCACGTGTCTGTGCAGCTTTCTCTGCATCAGCAACAATTCTGGATGCTTCTGCATGAGCGTCACTGAGACTGCTTTCATACTGATCTTTCAGGCTGTCAGCCTTTTCCTGGGCCTCTCTGGCCTCACGGATCGTCTGATCTGCGAGTTCTTTCCTCTTTTCGAGGATATTGTTAATAGGCTTGAAGAGAAATCGTTTGATCAGATACAACTGAATAAAGAGATTCAGGATCTGGGCAATGAATGTCCAGGGAATGATGGTAACGAGATCCTGAGTCCCTTCGGATGTCAGTAACAGCATCATATGCATATGATCTCACTTTTCCTTTCATAGTGTTTTACAGATGCATTATCATGATGACAAGGTCAAAAGTAAAAAATACGATTGTGCGTGCACAAGGAGGATTTTTTATTTGGGACCCATAAAACACGAGCATGCAGCTTAATTAAGCGAAATGCGAGTGCTTTAGAATTGCGTGAGCTGCATCAGCTGCGGAGCAATTCGTGTCATCCGTAAGGGGCAAAAGTTTTTGACCCTTACATCATTATCATTGATTAAAGATAATTCATGAATGCGCCCGGTGCTACGAAGATCAGAAGAAGACCGGTAACGAAACCGTAAATACCTGTTGTCTCTGCAACTGCGCAGCCGAGAAGCATAGTACTGGTTACATCACCCTTACATTCAGGCTGACGTCCGATTGCCTCAAGTGCCTTAGCAACGGCATTACCTTCACCAATACCAGGACCGATACCTGCGATCAGTGCAGCGCCTGCTCCGATACCACAGCCAGCGAGTGCAATACCTCTAGCCAGTAACTGAAAATCACCCATGTTAATTTCCTCCTGAAATTTAATTGTTATTTAGAAAAATTGCGGCTGAATCATGCAGCAGCCGTTTCTGCAATACATCATTCCTCTGCGGCGTTAGCGATGTACATGATAGTCAGCATTGTAAAGATAAATGCCTGCATTACACCGGTAAACCAGTCAAAATAGAATGAAAGAATGGCAGGAATACCGACTTCTAAGATCGGAATCTGCGCCAGTGTGGAACTGATCAGTCCAAGAAGTGCAGATGATGCGATACCAAGTGCACAGTAGATCAGTCCGTTGATAACTATACCGGACAGAATGTTACCAAAATGACGGCAAGCCAGACTGACCGGAGTTGCCAGTTCGGACAGCACGTTAAACGGCGTCATAACTGGGATCGGGGTCGTGAATCCCTTTAAGTAACCAAGGAATCCTGACGTTTTGATCTTTTGAGCGGTGATCATGACAAAGACTACAACTGCCCAAGCCGCTTCTGTTGAAAGATCGGCAGTAGGGCTTCTGAGTCCGGTCAAGCTGATCATGTTGGAAACTACGCTCGTTGCAAACAAAGCTGCAGCGAATGGTATGAGCTTGTCAAAACGTGTAGTTCCGGTATTTGTGCGGACAAAATTATTTGCCGCTTCTACCAGCATTTCCGCGATGGCCTGACGTTTTGAGATATTCTCAACTTTCAGGTTTCTTGTCAGGAAGATACACAGCAAAGTAATGATTGCCATGACAAGCCAGCTGACCACCAGCGTTTCCGTGATCAGAAAATCACCCAGGACCGGGATTCCCGTAGGGATCCGGGCAAATATCCGGGCACCAGCGACTTCAAAATCCATTAAGCTTTTTCCCCCCCTTTCTCGCGGATAGGATTCCACGGAATTTTATAGTAAGGCTAGGTATAAACAGCGGTATAATGCCAGCCGCTGCATTGAAAACCGGGAGAAAGATGGCAAGTACTACCCAGACCAGCTGGGTAAGAGTGCGGTAGCGATAACTCAGAGCCATAGTCTTTCTTGCCCGATCATCATTCTCAATGGAAACAATTTTTTGTACTGTCATTGCCATCCAGAAGAAATTTCCGGCGGCGATAAGACCTCCGACTATTCCGCCGGCGACAACTTTAAAATTAAAAGGAATGAGTGCCGGCTCAAGATGTTTTCCGATAGCAAAGCAGAGGATCATAATTATAACGCCTATAGCGGTCGATACCGCTACGTAGATACTTTCCTTAAGTACGGCGTCCTGTATTTTCATCTGTCAATCTCCTGTCATCCGTGACAACCGGAAAAACCAGCTGCCATGCGGTTTTTTAATAATGCCGGTTAAAAGATACACCACGTTTTTTTCGAGTGCTGCGAGAAGTTTTCTGTTCCTTCTTCATAATGGCGAGATAAGTCTTCCAGGCTGTCATGCCTGATCCGCCGAGACCAAGGATAAATCCCGGGACATAGATCCATCCGCCGACAGAAAAATGCGCACAAATGTAGTAACACCCGACTACGCAGATCAGCAGGGGCATGATAAGAGCCAGTCCAAACTGACCCACCATCGCAAATTGATTTAGAATAGAAAAATTTTTCATCAGACCCCATTTTAACGGCAAAAGAAAGCATAGTCAATTAGAACTAAAAAAGCACACAAAAAAGACCACATTTTATCTAATATGCTTAAGAAAGCATTTTCTAATACTTTATCGTCAAAAAATGCACAATTCTTTATAAAAATGTCAGATCTGCGGCGCAAAATATTTTAAAAGTCTATCAGTTGAGGTTTATGAAGGAGTGAATTACAATAGTGGAACACGTAATTTTTTTATTTAAAATGTAAGAAAAAATTTTTTTTTGAAAAAGTTAGACATAAAGAGAAATAATTATTCAAAAGGAAAGATATATGACTAAGTCGATCATCAAAGCAGCAGTTTTTATAGTAGTATTTGTGCTTTCTATATTTATCATAAGCGCGGTAATGAATCGCGGCACCACGGATATGACTGTAAAAATGGCAGATGCGAGTTACCCGGTGGTGAGCATGCATTATGAGGATAAGGATATTAACCTCATGCATGGATACAGCAATAAGGAGATAAAGCCTGAAACACTGAGAGATACTTTGACGCCACTAAATCAGGATCGCAGTGCAAATATAGTTATCAATACTTACGGTCAGAAGATAGCCGGTCTTTCTTATGAGATCCGTTCGGCAGATGCAAAGCGTCTGGTCGAGGATACGGAAGTCACGGATTATCTGCAAAAAAATGATATCATCACGGCAAAGCTTTCGATAAAGAACCTTATTAAAGATAATACGGAGTATATCCTCGCGGTCGTGTTAAAAGATCCTGAGGGGCATGAGATCAGGTATTTCACGCGAATTATTCATAGCGATGACCTTCATGGAAGAGAGCTCCTGCAGTTTGTTACTGACTTTTCCAAAAAGACTTTCGATAAGACTCAGGCAAAGAGCCTGACTTCCTATCTTGAAAGTGATTCCACGGGAGACAATTCATCCTTTGCTCACGTGGATATTCATTCGAGCTTTGATCAGATAACCTGGGGAAATCTTGGTTTTACCGCTCCGGAAAAAATAAATACAAAGATCCAGGAGATGGATGATACGACAGCGTCGATATCTCTTTCTTATACGTTGAACCGAAATGATAACGGCACGGCCAGATTTTATGATGTAACGGAATATTATCGTGTACGTTATACAGACCGTCGTATCTATCTGCTGAACTTTGAAAGAAGTACGAAACAGGTCTTTGATCCGGATGCATCCGGTATATTTGCAGCGGATAAGATAATGCTCGGTATTACTGATCAGAATGTAAATATGGTGGAAAATGAGGATGGTAAGGTTGTAGCTTTCGTACAGAACGGAGCTCTATATGCTTTCAGAAATACGGATTTCAGAGCAGTAAGGATCTTTTCTTTCTTTAAGAAGGGTGACGATAATGAGCGGAACCGTTTTGATGACCATGGGATAAGGATACTTCGTGTAGATGAAGTCGGAAATGTACATTTTATTGTATATGGATACATGAACCGGGGACGACATGAAGGAGAAGTTGGAGTATCTGTTTATTACTACAACAGTGCTTTAAATCAGATTGAAGAAGAGGTATATATCCCCTATGACCGCTCGTATGCTTATCTGAAATGTGAGATAGAAAAGCTTTCATATTCTTCGGGTGGAAATGAGCTCTATCTTTTCCTCGACAGCAAGATACTGAAAGTTCATCTGGACACGCAGACTGCGGAAACTGTTGCAGGAAACATAAATTATGATGAATTGGTGGTTTCAAAGAGTAGCCGTATGGCAGGCTGGCAGTCGGAAAATGGCTCGTCGGTGAAGCTTTGTGACTTCAATACCGGAGAAATCAGAGAGATAACCAAGGGAGAAAATACGGAAGTTCGACCGCTCGGTTTCATCGGTGAAGATCTTGTATATGGTATCGCTGATCCATCTGATACGGTGAACAGCAGCATTGGTGTAATTTTGAAACCCATGCATACGATCTGTATCGAGAGCAGCAGTGGGGAACTGTTGAAAAACTATCAGCGTGATGGAATATACATAACTGATGTAAATATAAATGAAGATGAGATCGTGCTGAACCGTATTCAGATGGCACATGGAAGCGGAACATTTGTAAGTGTTGCTGCTGATCAGATCGTCAACAATATGGAAAATGATGCTGACAGAAACTCTGTGATGGTAGCGGCAACAGAAGACTATGAAAATATTGTAGAGATAGATCTTGCAGGGCGGATTAATAAAAATTCTGTTCACGTTCTAACGCCTGAAGAAGTTCTCTACGAGGGTGGTCGAGAGTTGGCGATAGAGGAGACCGAGGATCAGCAGGAGATATACCTGGTTTATGCAAAGGGCGAGATCATCGGCATATACGATATGGTATATGAAGCGGTTAATGTGGCTGACGAACAGAGTGGTGTAGTCCTTGATATGGATCAGCATTACATCTGGCAGAAGGGTAACCGTGCTGTCACTAAGGAACTTAAGGGAATAAATCCCGGATCTTCTGAGGGAGGAAAATCCTCACTTAGCGTATGTCTTGATGCAGTTCTTAAAAACGAAGGTGTAGTTGTAGATGCTTCGACTCTCTTAAACAGCGGTATGGATGTCATGGAAGTGATAAATACCGAAATTGAAGGCGCCAAGGCACTGAACCTCGGCGGATGTTCGTTAAGCTCAGTACTCTACTACGTAAGCATCGGCAGACCTGTTTTTGCTGAGGTCGAGACAGGACAGGTTGTTCTGATCGTAGGATATGACGCAAAGAATACAGTGATCATGGATCCGTCAACCGGAACGATCTACAAGAAAGGCATGAATGATTCCAGAGAGTGGTTTGAAAATCACGGAAATGAATTTGTGTCCTATATCCTTAATTAACAACAAAGCTCCGCAGGTTTGTATTCCTGCGGAGCTTTGTTTGGCTTTATATAAGTTTTTGGTTTGGGGTACGTGCAAGACGTATAGTTATTTCTTTCCGCGCTCGGACAGACACTAAGCTCACGCACTGCCTTCGCGAACTCGGTAATTTTCGCGAAACTCGCCGCAAAAGCAGCTCAAACAGTTCGCAAAAATTACCTGCTCAGTCAGCGTGTTTGCTAAGTGCTGCCGGCTGATTGCTGCAAGAAATAACTATACGTCTTGCACGATGGTTGTTGGCAGACCAAAGACATTTTTTTATGTTGCCATAACGTAAGTGCAGGGCTTGTATATTTCTCTGGGAACAATTAGCCGGCAGCACTTAGTGAACACATTGTCCGAATAGGTAATTCAGGATAACTGTCTGAGACGCGAAGCGTCGAGTTTAGACTGAATTACCGTGTTTATGAGGACAATGAGTGAGCTTAGTGTCTGTCCGAGCCGTGACAAGAGAAATATACAAGCCCTGCACGAAAAGCTTTGCCAAAATTACATACACTCAGGATTAAAGACCTTTTTTACAGGAATGATGGCAGCATAAAGAATCTGACCCAGGATTCCGCAGGAAATGAACTCGCCGATGAAGATAGTGAGCATGAGGAAAGGAATCGTGCCATCTGCGTGGTAGAAGTACTTAAGAGTGATGGGAACTATAAGGGTATTTGCAATGATCGGAGGAACTGAGGCAAGGAAACGGTGCTTCTTTCGGAGCAGGTAAGTGCCGACAGCGCCGATAAGTGTTGCGAGACTTCCGAGGATTACATCAGGTGGAATACATCCTGTAGCAATGTTACTGATGATGCATCCGACAAAGAGACCCGGGATAGCTGCGGGCGTAAAAGCCGGAAGGATAGTCATGGCCTCTGAGATACGAACCTGAATAGCATTGGAAGCAAGACCAAAAGCGTTGATAAAGCAAGTGAGCACGACATACAGAGCAGCAGTCATAGCGCCCTGTGTAATGAAAATGATTTTTTTCTGAAAGTTTGACATATTTTTCTCCTCAAAAAGAAAAAGAATTCGTGCCGGACGAATCCGGCACGAAGAAAAAATGTTATATAAATTACAGTTCTCCGTTGCGATAGCGGTTAACAAGAGCCTGAATACGGTTATTAGGATTCAGGAGATCGCTGATGGAAGAATCGTGGTTCAGAGTATCGATGATGAAAGCGATGTACTTACTCATATCGCAGGATACGTAGTATTCACGCTCTAAGAGCTCAGGACTCTGATAAATACAGTTAGTAGTAAGGACACGGGTAATAGTACCGTTCTTGTAAGCCTCGTCAAATTCCTCAAGACCATTTGTGAAAAGACCAAATGTAGCCATGATGAAGATGCGCTTAGCCTTACGTGCCTT
>CAMVTN010000082.1 GCA_947170415.1 uncultured Lachnospiraceae bacterium
CATCTCCGGGATTCCAGTCCGCAGGTGTGGATATATTTTCCTCGTCATGTTTCTGCAAAGACAATACGACACGTTTTAATTCATCGATATTTCTGCCTGTAGACATAGGGTAATAAAGTATCGCTCTTACCACAGATTCAGGATCTATTATGAATACCGCTCTCACTGTCTGTGTCCTGGCAACCGTCTGGAGCATGCCGTACATATTTGCAACTTCCATGCTTATGTCAGCTACGATCGGGAATGGTACAACTACTTTCCCTTCACCCTTCCAGTCTATTCCCTCTATGTTTTTTACCCACGCAAGATGTGAATGAAGTGAATCGATCGAAAGTCCCAAAAGTTCTGTGTTGATCGACTTAAATTCTTCATACCTCTTCGCCAGAGCGATAAACTCCGTAGTACATACCGGTGTAAAGTCTGCGGGATGTGAGAAAAATATCACCCACTTTCCCATGTAGTCTTCAGGAAAATTTATTTTCCCCTTTGTCGTAATGCTTCTAAACGCCGGTGCTCTGTCGCCAATCATAGGCATGCGTTTAACTTCTTTCTCTTCCATATCTATCCCCTTCCTTACATTTCCATACCGTTCTGTCAACGCATTTGCAACCTTGTCACAAATCGATATCTTTCCAAATTATTATAGCAGAAACACCCCTGTAAGCTATGTTTTCTTACAGAGGTGTTCAAAATTTTTCTCACATGAGAACTTTAATTCCTGTTACTTCACTCCGCTTTCCAGGTGCCTGTGAATCTGCCTTTGAAGGTGAGTTCTGCGGCTGTTCCTGTGTACTCGTTTTTCTTTAAGCGGATACCGTTTACAGTTACTTTTGTGACCTTGCCTTTCTTATTTGCCTTTACGACTACCTTATCTGCATTTGTTACCTTATAGGCTGTGATCGTTACTGCAAATTTTTGCTTCTTAATAAGCTTTGCAGCATCATGATCACTGATCTCGGGCTTAACGATCTTAAAGGTTGTCTGACCGGTCTTTGTGCTCTTATCGATCTTTATAGATTTATAAGATACTTCCTTTCCTGCTGCATCGGTGATCTTTACCGCACCATCTGCAAACGCAGCTTTCTTTCCATTGATGAATGTGATCTCTGCAGGATAAGAAACCGTATACTCTCCTACAACCTCTTTCTTTGTCTCGATCACCGGAGCTGTCGGCTCAGGATTTGTCGGTGCAGGATCAGGAGTTTCAGGTGCAGGATCCGGAGTCTCCGGTGTCGGATCTGCCGGATCAGGAGTTTCGTTTCCGGACGGCGTCTCTGTCTTCTTCTCAACCTTCATGCAGTCAGAATTAACCACCTTTGAAGCTATAGCAGATACCTCTTCCGGTGAAAGAGTATCGTTAAAGAGATTAATGTCATCTACCATTCCTCTGTAGATAGCATCCCACTTATTTACACCGAAGTAGAGTCCGCCCTTTTTCTGCAGCATGATATCACGAGCAACGTCACCTTCCTGGATCAGTGCGCCGTTGAGATACAGGCGACCTTTTGCATAATCTGAACTATCGTCTTCCTGCTCTACTGTGAATACGATATTCTGCCATTCACCCTTCTTATACGCACCTGTAGACTTATTATTCACATAGCCTTTTGCATCATGAGACCAGATGCGTCCACCAGTAGTAAGGTTAAGCCAGTATTCCGGATCGAAGGTACCTCCAGCGATGATCGGATCATACTCAGCTCCAACTGCATCCGGATTAACCCATACGCTTATAGAATAATCATCTCCGAGTACAGAAGCATCATCAAGGAGCTCAAGTCCCCATTTTCCGTCCATCTTCAAAGCTTCATCAAATACTCCATCTGTGTAACTGTACTCCGGAGTAGAAACCTTTGACAGATTCTTTACGATAGCATCAGGTGCTTCGCCGTTAAAGTTAAAGGACTTCACAACTTCGTCTGTAAGATCAAGACCTTCAAAATCTCTTGTGATCACCAGTGTATAATCCTTATAAGTCTCAAAATCCTCTGCATATACACGGATCTTATGCTCTGATGCACCATTTTCTACCTTAAGCTTCATCTCAGCTTTTTCATCCACTGCCTTACCGTCAAACTCCATATATCCGGCATTGTCAGCCAGATCAAATTTCAGAGAAAGCTCTTCATCATAAGAAGCCATAATGGTTATCTTACCCTTCTCATCAGGTGCATAATTTTGTCCATTTGCAGTAACCGCCTTCAGCGAATTATCAGATGAATATGCTCTGAAAAGAGCTACGCTCTTTGCGATCTTTGCAGAATCACTGTCACTCGGTGCACTGAACTTTATCTCGATCACAGGGATCGTCTCTTCTTTTCCATTTTCTGTGATCTTAATGTTTCTCGCATATTTATCAATAGTGTACTTTGATATCTTGTAAAGCACCTGATAATAATCATCCTGATCTGCTGCAGCAAGGGTACGGTTATCAACCTTTGCAGATGAAGAATCAAGTTTCTCCTGTGCTATTACAGTGTCTCCTACGGAAATCTTTATCAGATTTCCGTCTTCACTCTTTGGATAGGTCATGAGGAGATAATTATCCTCACCCCTAAGTGCCTGCAATGCATAACTGAAGGAATCTCCTGCCGCTGCCCTTCTCGTGAGCTTCGGTGCATCTTCACCTATAGAAGTACCATTCTTATCAATGAGACCATATACTGTTCCGTCTGTCAAAGTATACTGATTCTCATACTGTCCACGGCCTACCTGCTCAACCGCGCTGATCTTTGCTCTGTTTAATCGCTCAGTATTCTTTTCGGACACAACTTCATCTGCTGCTCTTCCTTCCGCATCTACAAAGTATTTCCAGTAAATACCATAATTCTGCTCATTCTGCTTATAATGCGGAGTAAATACATAGGAGACATTTGTGCCCTTAAGGGTAAATCTCATAGAGCCTGCATCTTTCACGAGATACTTATCGATATTTGAGATAAAGTCAGTAACTGACTCTGCTCCGGTGATGCCGATAGAATCTGACGCAACAGCCTTGCTAGTCGGAACCTTTACTCCCATGCCATGAGAACCAGTTGTCTGATTGTCAGTACCAAGTTCTGCACTGAGTACAAACGGGCCATACTTAAATGCGTATGTATCCTCACCGTCCTGCAGGTTATACGCTGCGATATGCATCGGAAGCTTCACTGTAAACTCTGTACCACTTGCAAGCTTGCTGCCTGGGATCACGATATAACCGCCATCTGTCTTGAAAGCATATTCCTCATCACCGAACTTCACTTTAACCTTCTCCGCATCTGTCCAGTCCGGGATACGGAGACGAAGATCACTCTTTACATTTCCATCAACCTTAAATGTCATCGTATCGCTGTCCGCAAGGCTGCCCGTCTGCTCTACTGTGTAACCGTCACCCTTGAACTTAGATGCGATATAAAGATTTACGATGAGATCGTTATCACTTAAGAAATAGATGCTGTCCTGAAGCTTCGTAAAGTTCTCATAACCTGTACCTGTGCAGCACCAGAAATTCTGATCAAGCGTTGTATAAACCTTGTGATAACCTGTAGCCATCGGCTGGAAGTACATGGTCATACCGTGCTCATGCTCCTGTGAAGACATGATGGCATTTATCAAAGTATTCTCATAATAATCAGCGTACTTCTTCTCACCGGTTATCTCAAAAAGCTTGCGGGAAAGTTTCAACATGTTATAGGTGTTGCAGGTTTCGTTATTTGCATTTGTGCGCTCATCATCAAGAACATTATCTGCACCAAAGTGCTCATCCTCGCTGTTTCCGCCTGTAACATAAGTATGCTTGTCAATAACCATCTGCCAGAAAGCTTCCGCATACTCCAGATACTCAGTCTCATTATTGTCTACCATATAGCGATTAAGCGCGCCGAGGAACTTCGGGATCGTGGTATTCGCATGCTTTCCGTTGAGGATATTTGTCTTGTCTGCTTTTACGCTTTCAAAGAGATTAGTTTCATCAAACTGATGAGCTGCTGCCTTAAAATCCTCTTTGTTATCAGCATTAGATACCTTATAAAGCTCATACAAAGCATCATTCATGCCGCCGTATTCGATACTGAGAACTCTTGACCTTGTATTATCAGACCAGTTATTAGCGCGGTCAGCTACCCAAGTTCCAAGATTCTCTGCAACTTCAAGAGCCTCATCATTTCCCGCTACTTCGTATGCGTCTACGAGTCCTGCAAGGATCTTGTGCATCGTGTACCACGGAACCCATGCCTGATTAAATATGTTGGCTTTGCCATTTTCAACATTATCAAACTGCAGATCAACATCCTTCTTGAATGAATCATCAGGAAGCGTAGCTCCGAATAAATATCCTTCGTACTTTGTACCCTTGGTCATTTCCTGACATTCTTTAAGCGATCCGATGATGTAATCAAGTCTCTCACGAACCTTTGCTCTCTGCTCGTCACTGAGTCCGGGATTTCTGGTTGCCGTTGCAAGAGCTGACATATAGTGACCGAGGATGTGTCCGCCTATCAGACCATTTTCCCATCCACCGGGATATCTGCTCTTATTTTTCATAAACGCATTGATCTTTGATATGTCGGTCATTCCTGAAGCATATGCAGCTGTTTCACGGAAACCTGCGAGAAGCCGGTCTGCATCGAGTTTCAGCATATTTGAAACATCGAGTTCCAGTGCTTCATCGAAATAATCATCTGTGATCTCCACATCATCAAGAACAACTTCACCGAGGTCCGATGTACTGCTGATCGCCGGTACAGTAACCGTAAATGTCTTTGTCTTTGTTTCTCCTTCATAAGTAAGTTCAGCTGTCAGTGTTACAACTGCATCACTTTCACCCTTTCCCGGACGTACTACTTTTCCCTCATCCGAGATAACTTCCGGTTTATCTGACTTCCAGCTGATCTTACTTCCTGCACTTCCTTCTGTCGGCAGTTTGATATCCGAAACTGCTGTCTTTGGAAGCTTTATCGCTGATGCATCACTTGATAAAATAGCGTTCGCACCTCCTTCCTTTATGGAGATGTAGGTCATATTTATTGCGAGGTTATCGGCACCTGTTCCTATAGCATCAACCGTGAGCTCGCCATCTGTAACTTTCACATTTGCAGCGACACTTGTCTCTCCGCCTGCAACGTTTATATTTTTCTTTATGAGTACTTCATCGTCCTGACCTCTGTTGACATAGAGCGAAGGAGACTTTGAACAGTTCCAGGGATCAGCAAACCCAACCTCTAATAAGTACTCTCCGTTTTCCAGTTCAAATCCGTAAGAAATATTTCGTGTTTCTATTCCTTTTTCATACTGATTCTTTGTATAACGGTTTGTACTGAGCTTCGATGACTGGTCTGTCTTTGCATACTCATACGGCCATGTCCAGGCAGTAGAAACACCACCTGCACTGCATGAACCGTTATTTGACCCATCTCCTACAGCCTTGTCCTTAATTCCCCAACTGTACCCTGTCTTTGCATCCTTGCCGTAAATCTGATCCGTCACGGAATTACGTGTTCCTAATGCACCATCTGACGGCGCTGTGGTCGGATCGATGTCTCCGCAGTCTACGTTATAGATCACGGAAGTATCCACAGCTTCTTGTCTTTCAGCAGCAAGCGCAGAAGCACCCGGTACCAGCGAAGCGATCATCGCTGCACTTAAGAGCATTGATGTCGCCCGCATAGCCTTACAACTTTTTCTCCTCATTCTGAAAACCCTCCCTAAGTTTTTGTGCCTATGACATCCAACAACTTAATAGCATTTATTGAATGACGCATCACTAGATTAACTATAAATACAACTAAGAAAATCTAATATACTCTCACGTTCTATTTTGTGGTAAAAGGTTGTATGAAATGGTTCGAACTTGTTGGATAAGGTTTGATTTGTTCCTGATATATGCCGTTTATATATACAATATGACGGCTCTAAGCTATAATTTATGCATATACATGTACAATCTGACATCAAAAGTTGTACATAGGAGGTAACAAAAGACCACATGAAATACATGGAGTTTGATCTGGATAAAAAAATAGCATTTAGTATCACCGGAAAGTTCGTTTCTCCGAACAGAAACTGGATCCATATTTCCCGTTCTCTCTGCGATTTCGAATTTATCGTAATGACTAAAGGAACTCTGTATATAGCCGAAGATGAGCATAAATATGAACTCCATGAAGGTGACTGGATGGTCTGCTGTCCACCCTGTCATCAGTATGGCTACAAGCCCTCAGAGTGTGAATTTTACTGGACCCATTTCACTTATAACGATCATCAAAATGATCCATTATTCTTTAACGACAACACACGTCCCGAGCTCCCCTATCCACTTGGAGAAAAGAAGATCCTGCTCCCTGTACACGGAAGGATACCGGACGCTGATCGACTTATGATACTTTTAAAACAACTTCAGGACAGCGACCGCAGGTATCAAAACATTAACCTAAACAGCCTCTACATTTCTACGATCCTTTCCGAGTTGTACTCTCAGTTGTATTTAAATAAGGGGATTTTTGGAAATACGTCTGCAAACAACAGACTTTATACAGATATCCTTGATTACATCTCATGGCGGATCCATGATGATATCAAGGTAAAAGAAATCGCAGATTATCTTGGATTTAATTCGAAATACATCACGACTTTCTTTAAGAAAAGAAGCGGTCTCTCGATCAAGCAGTACATTTTGCGAAAAAAAATATCCCTGGCTCAGGGACGCCTGTCCGAAAGCGACACACCGATAGGCGTTATCGCTATGGAACTAGGCTTCTCCGACAGCCAGGGATTCTCAAACACTTTCCGCAAACTCACAGGACAAAGTCCGTCTGCATATAGAAATACATATGGTATGCGGAAAGAATTTTATGTGTGATCACTCAATAACATGAACCCATCCTTCAGGACCTTCGATGCGGCCCATCTGGATACCTGTAAGTGTGTCATAGAGCTTCTTGGTTACAGGGCCCATCTCTTCCATTCCGCTTTCAAAGCAGATTTCCTTGCCGTGGTCATTGATCTTTCCAACAGGACTGATAACCGCTGCAGTACCGCAAAGACCACACTCAACGAATGCGCCATCCTCAACTTCTGAAAGAAGAACTTCTCTCTCGGTAACCTTTGCTCCGAGATACTTCTCTGCAACTATATGCAGGCTTCTCCTTGTGATCGACGGAAGGATAGAATCAGACTTCTGAATAGTCAGGTTGCCCTCACGGTCAACGAAGATCAGATTTGCTCCGCCTGTCTCCTCGATCTTTGTGCGTGTCGCAGGATCAAGATAGATATTCTCAGCAAAACCTTCCTCATGAGCAGTTACGATAGCATGAAGACTCATTGCATAGTTAAGTCCTGCCTTTACATGACCTGTTCCATGCGGTGCTGCACGGTCAAAGTCAGATACCTTGATAACGATAGGCTTTGCGCCGCCCTTGAAGTACGGTCCAACCGGAGTAACAAAGATACGGAACTGATACTCATCAGCCGGCTTTACACCGATAACAGGATTTGATCCAAACATGTACGGACGGATGTAAAGTGTTGCACCTGTGCCGTAAGGCGGTACCCAGTCGATATTTGCCTTTACAACTTCCTCAACAGCCTTTACGAAGCGATCCTCAGGGAATACAGGCATCTCAAGTCTCTTTGCAGAATTTACCATACGCTCTGCATTCAGGTCAGGACGGAAACAAACAACCTTGCCATCCTCTGTTCTATAAGCCTTCAGACCCTCGAAGCAGGTCTGCGCGTACTGAAGTACACCGGCACACTCACTCAGGACGACCTTGTCGTCAGCGGTAATGACACCGTCATCCCACTTTCCGTCTTTATAATTAGAGACATAACGATAATCGGTTTTCATGTAACCGAAGCCTATGTTCGCCCAGTCGATATTCTTAGTTGCCATAGTGAATACTTCCTTTCATTCTTATTTAATTCACTGTATACAGGTATTTTTGTACACTTAATCTGTGATTCTTTATTATTTTAATGCGTTAAAATTTAAAAAACAAGACAGATGCTTAACATATTTCAAACTTTCTGCTCTTTTTTAATCAGATAATGTGATTAAAATAGATCAATTTAAAACGCCCTGCTTTACTGTCTTTTAACATTCTTAACGCTTTGACAGTTTACTTAAAAAATTGTAAAATTAACAAGTTTTTTGCGGCAGGATGATAGTTCGTTTTTTATGTCACTGACCGCATCTATGGAGTATTGAATCAACAAACAAGGGGTCCTTTATACTAAAAAGTGTTTCCGTGGTAAGGGACACGGAAACGTCGGCATTCCGACAGAAAGGACAACATGAGCATCACAGAAATCGCACAGGACAGAAAGAACAGATTCACTCAGAGCCTCGTACAGAAGTACAATTTCCGAGAGGTCGAAGAAATGTTTATCGCACTTGCTGAGACAAATATGTTCTTTCAGGAATCAAAGATCCTTTCCGGCGAGATTTACACTGTAGACGATCCACGCACGATCGTTCAGCTGCTCCGTGAGCTGAAAGCCAACCGTGAATTTAAGGCTTCTCACAAAAAGCAGATGGCTACAATCGAGCGCACCATCAAAGAGTACGCGCTCTACCTCCGTGACGAACCGGAAATCGCATAATAAAATAGAATCGTTATACGTAAACGCAGCCACACCGGGGTTATTTCGGAGTGGCTGCGTTTAAATTATAGGAAATTCCTATTAGTTAAAAAATGCACGGCGTGCATTGGATGCGACGCGCGCGGATAGGAAGATCCTACAGCTCCCGCGTTTACGCGGAGAATCCGACTCTGTCTGATTCTTTTTTACTACATACACATTTTGACAAATTATGACGTATAATAATCCAAGAATATCAAGATGTCCGGGTCAAAAGGTCAAAATCCGATTGTGCCTGCACAAAGAGATTGAGACCTTGGAATCCGCTAAACACGAGCAAGTAGCGTTATTACGCGGAATGCGGGTGTTTTAGGACTGTGGGAATTGCATATCAATGAAGCAATCCGTGACATCAGTAAGGGGCAAAATTTACTTTTGACCCTTGCATCATATCAAAGGAGCGTCTTAAACATTGAAAAAAACGCATATTTACAAATACCTGAAGGCAGAACTTACTGATAAAAAGCTAATCTTAAAACACCAGCACAAAGAGATTGAGCTCGATCAGCTCAGAGCAGTAAGATACACTGTAGTTCATAGTTATAGATACATTTATAAAGACTTTAAAGTTCTTATTGGTGATAACGAGATCTTTACAATAAAGGAGCCTTTTTTCATGTTGGACGGCGGAAGCGACATGGATCAGCTCTTAAAAGATCTAAAACATTATCTTCATGAAAAATATGATGATGCAGAATACCTCAGATATTCTGACCACCTATATGAACTGATAAATAAAGGGATCAATGAAGAAAACCAAAAAAAGCTCCTCAAACTGTCGCTTGAATTAGTAATAACAACATGGACCAGCATTATCCTGGCATCAATTATCCTTATGCGCATCTTTGCAGGTAAATGGTAAACCATCTCGCCGGGGTATCTTTGCCGATTGAGATATACATAAACAAAGGCTGAAAGCTAACCTCATGTCAGCTCTCAGCGTGAAATATCATCATAGAAGATCTATTTACAGACTTTTATTCACACACTCGGAGTGACTGCGATTTTACTACTCAATATGATCCATTCACCTTTTTTATTTGATCCGATAATGCTTTTTTATGATGAACTAACAAGTTCATATAAACTTATTTACCATGATGGAAAACCACGTTCAGAGCAGATATCAAAGTTACGCCCAATAGATACAGAAAAATGGCTAAAACAAAACCTTAATATGGGCGACTCTGGTGAAAAACTTATGTTTATACGAGAATCCTCAAAAATAGCTATTTTTAAGGAAAAAGTAATCTCCGATTATACTGATGTAAAGAAACAGACTCCTCATGTTTGGGGCGGCGAATATGGATCACCTGAATATCACGTAAAAGTCAAATTTCACAAATCAGTCAGAAACCTCGTTCTAAGCGAATGCGCATTCACCGACACGAATAAAACAGTTTCTGAAATAAAAGATGATTATTTTTACTTTGAAGGTACTATACGAGGATTGGATTCTTTCAAAAAATGGCTCCGCAGTTTGATGCCCTACGGAATATTATTAGAACCTGAAAACGTCAGAGAAGATATGCTAAAAAGAATAGAGGAAACACTCGAAAACTATAAAAAAATTTGACATTTTTTGTTC